>NZ_AWNK01000015.1 GCF_000469585.1 Chrysiogenes arsenatis DSM 11915 | reverse complement strand
AATATCCCAAGTAACCGATGCTGTGATTGACGATGTGAAATCATGGCAAAACCGTCCCCTTGATGAAGTTTACCCCATTGTTTATCTGGATGCTATCAGGGTGAAAGGGAGACAAGGCGGACACATTATCAACAAAGCAGTGTATCTCGCGTTGGCTGTCACCATGGAGGGACAAAAGGAAGTTCTTGGCATGTGGATCGCGGAAAATGAAGGGGCAAAGTTCTGGCTTAGTATTCTTAACGGACTACAAAACCGTGGAGTTAAGGATATTTTCATAGCTTGCGTTGACGGCTTAAAAGGGTTCCCAGAAGCTATAGAAGCCGCTTATCCGAACACCCAAGTGCAAACCTGCATTGTGCATATGGTCAGACATAGCTTGAATTTTGTGGCATGGAAAGAGCGCAAACAGATGGCCGCCGACTTGAAAGAAATTTATGCCGCGCCAACAGAAGAGCAGGCGCGGAGGAATCTTGAACAATTTGAAACAAAATGGGATGCCACTCATCCAATGGTCAGCCAATCATGGCGCCGCAACTGGGAGCGAATAATCCCATTTTTCAACTATCCGCCCGATATCAGAAAGGCAATCTACACCACCAATGCCATTGAATCATTAAACCACTCGCTGCGCAAGGTAACCAAGAACCGTGGAGCATTTCCCGACGACGAAGCAATATTCAAGCTCTTTTATATGGCGTTACGCAATATTTCAAAGAAGTGGACAATGCCGATCAGAGACTGGAAAGCGGCTCTTAATCAGTTCTGTATTTTCTTTGAGGGGAGGGTGCCAATGCAAAATTGATGTCTTCCGCTACTTACACAAAATTATTGACAGACCCCGTTAACCTTGCGCGGCCGCGCAAGGCACCGGCACCCACTCGCCCGTATCGGGGTTAAAGTCTTCCACAAGCTCAAGCTCTTTTTCGCGGAAGCCAACTAAGCGATTATTGACAAAGAAATGTACCTCTACCACGGCGTCTCCCATAAATTCACCAACACGACGGACAAAGCCCTCTTCGCCAGCTTTCGCAATTACGCATCCAGTACGGCATGAAGAGCAGGTTCCATCATTTTTTGTATCTTTCCTGACGCGAACTTTTTGATTGCGAATAAACATAACAGGCTCCTTTCAGGCGGCGTGCGTAATGCAGTTTTTCGGGCATGACTTACTGCATGCTTTGCAGCCGATGCACTGTCCACTACTGGCGATAGTCATGACGCTGCGGTTCATGTCGTCGTCATCCTCATCTTCCAACTCTATCAGCGTTAACACATTATGGGCGCATGCCTTATAGCAGCGACCGCATCCTAAGCATTTTGTCTGATCAATTGACTCAATAAATTCTGGTTTCCAGCGGCTCCCGTCGCGGCGCACGCTGGTGGTTTGCAAATCTTCCATAGCTTCCTCCTGAAACGAGTCTCACCGGTGGTAAGAGCAATCCGTGTGCCAACCAACAAACTCCAGTATTTTTCGGTGGTTATCAAACGACACACTTTTACGCTATGTCGTATTACTGACAATTGCCTGACAGTATGACACCGAAAAACTGACAACTGACACGCGCGCTTTACGCCAACTCCTTTATTCAGGGAGATTGGCGATATGGCAATTCTTTTGCTTCATTGAGTGGCAAAACTGAAATGCAGAGGGAATGACCACCCCGCCCCTACGGGGCACCCCTCCAGAGGAGGGGAATAAACCCCAAAGGCAAAGAATTCTCCTCCTTGGTGGGGAATAAACCTCGAAGGCAAAGAATTCCCCTCCTTTGGAGGGGTGGCGCAAAGCGCCGGGGTGGTAGCTCAAAAAGCCATAAAAAATAGAAACATTGCGGAGGCCTCGTATGACCGCTTTACCGAAACACCTGATCAACTCGCCATCCTGCTCCCATGCACCGGAGAATGGCACGGTAGCGAGCGCCCGTCCGCGTTGCGCGCGACCGACTCCCGGTGCCGCCTCTGGTGGATGTGCCTTTGATGGCGCTCAAGTCGTTTTGTATCCCGTTGCCGATGCCGCGCATCTGGTTCACGGGCCGATTGGCTGCACTGCCCTGAATTGGAACAATCGCGGCTCCAAGTCCGACTACGGCGACTTTCACCGTCTGGGATTTACTACCGACTTGCAGGAGATCGACATTGTGATGGGGGGCGAAGCCAAGCTGATGCAAGCGGCGCGCGAACTGGTTGCCCGTTACACACCCAAAGCGCTGTTTCTCTATAACACCTGTGTTGGCGCGATGATCGGCGACGATCTTGCCCACGTGGCGAAGCAACTGGGCCAAGAACTCGGGATTCCGGTGATTCCCGTCGATTCCCCCGGCTTTGTCGGCAGTAAGAATTACGGCAATAAACTGGCGGGCGAAGCGCTGCTGCAACATGTCATCGGCACCGGCGAACCCGCACACACCACCGCTACGGATATCTGTTTAATTGGCGAATACAACATTGCAGGCGAACTCGAAGCTATCGAACCACTTTTGCGTGAATCAGGGATACGCCTTCTGAGCCGTCTGACCGGCAATGCCAGTTTTCAGGAACTCACGTGGGCGCACCGCGCACGGGCATCAATGGTGGTCTGTTCGCAAGCGCTCATCAAACTGGCAGAACAGATGCACGAACGGTACGGCATCCCGTTCTTTGAAGGGTCGTTTTACGGCTTCGGCGCGACCGCGGCCGCGTTGCGTACCTTCGGCACCTTGCTGGGCGATGCCAGCGTGCAGGAACAGATCGAAGCGACGATTGCCCGTCACGAAGCGGCCACCCGCGAAGCACTGGCACCCTACCTTCCTGCCCTTGCAGGGAAACGGGTTTTCCTCTACTCCGGCGGCGTCAAAAGCTGGTCGATGGTCGCGCAGCTCGAAGAACTGGGGATGGAAGTGATCGGCACCAGCACCCGCAAATCGACGGAAGCCGACATCGCCAGAATCCGTCAGCAGTTTGAAGGGACACAGAAAATCCTGATGGAAAAAGGGGATGGCAAGGCGATTCTGGATATCATCGAGCGCGAGGGCGCCGATATGCTTCTCGCTGGCGGACGGAACCTGTACACCGCCATCAAAGGGAAAATCCCTTTCGTCGATGTCAATCAGGAGCGGCTCTTCGCGTATGCTGGCTACACTGGACAGGTGGAACTTGCCCGACGACTCCATGCCACACTCACCTCGCCCGTGTGGGATCTTGCCAAAACGGCGCCCTGCTGGGAGGTGCGCTCATGAGTGCCGTCCGCGAAAAAGTTCTCCTCAGTAATCCGATCAAGAAAAGTCCGCTCCTTGGCGCCACCATCGCGCTGGAAGGGATCGATGGCTGCCTGCCACTCCACCACGGCCCGCAGGGTTGTACGGCCTTTGCCAAAAACTTCCTGACACAGCATTTTCGCGAAGTAATTCCCATGCAAAATTCAGCACTCTCTGATATTGCCACCATCATGGGTGACGACACCAACCTCCACAGTGCGCTCAAAACCGTGATTCAAAAACATCGCCCCGCAATGGTCGCGGTGGTAGGAACCGCGGTCAGCGAAACACGCGGTGACGATATCCCAAGCGGCCTGTTCCGCTTTCGCCAAATTGCGCCAGAATGCGCCGAAACCGCACTGGTGCATCTGGCCGTTCCCGATTTTGCTGGCGATATGGAGCTTGGTTACGCGCAAGCACTGACGCAAATCATTGAACAAGTCGTCGAACCGCACCACGGCGAGCTGAATACCGATTCGGTTGTCGTGCTTCCTAGTGTCAACCTGACACCGGGCGACCTGCGCCAGATCAAACGAATCATCCGTGCGTTCGGGCTGCGTTGCCAGCTCTTTCCCGACATTGCTCCCGCGATGGGTGGCTCCAACAGTCGTTACTCCACCTTGCCACGCGGCGGCATCACCTTTGACAACATCAAAACACTTGGCGCGCATGGGGCGATTATTGGCATTGGCGAAAGTACCGCCAGTGTTGGGCGCGCGCTCCAGCAAAAAACCTCTGCCCCGTTCCATCTGTTACCAAGCCTGATTGGTGTGCGCTCTACCGATGCACTGATTGACCTATCCCGCACCATCAGCGGTTGCGATATTCCCGCAGAGCTGCTTGACGAGCGGCAACTGGCAATCGACGCCATGCTCGACAGTCATTTTTACTGGGGCGAAAAGCAAGCCGCACTGGCTGGTGAACCCGATCTCGTCTGCGGGCTCGGTCAATTCCTAATGAGCGAGCTGGGAATGGCGCTGGCGGCCGTGGTCACCACGCGCGCAACACCGCAGGGACAGGCGCTGGGAGCGCTGGTCGGCGATCACGACGACCTCGCTCGGCTCGCCGCAGAAGCTGACCTTCTGTTCGGGAGCACCAACAGCGTGCCAACCGCCGAAAAACTTGGCGTACCAGTTATTCGCGTCGGGTATCCCGTCAAGGATTTTCTGGGGCAGCATCAGCAATGCTTTGTGGGGTATGCCGGAGCGATGCGGCTGGTGTATGAGATTGGCAATATCTTTTTAGAACAGCATGAGCACCGGGCGCATAAGAGCACGGAATGAAGAACCACCCCGCCCCTGCGGGGCACCCCTCCAAGGGAGGGGAATTATCTCCCTCGGCTTCAGTGATGGCAACTTTGAAGTGAGCGGCAAGAACCGAACAGCAAAATAAGGAGACCAACATGAAAGTAGCATTCTGCACCCAAGACGGCACTCTGGTTGACGAACATTTTGGCCAAGCGGAACGAATCGACGTGTATGACGTTGACGATACTGGGTTTTCGTTTGTCGAAAGCCGCACCTTTGCGCCACGCACTGCCGATGGAGATCACCGCGAATCGACCGAAAATCGTGCGAGTGCCATCAGCGATTGCGCGATCATCTACGTTATCGCCATTGGCGGCCCCGCTGCGGCAGTGGTCGTGCGTCATCGCGTACATCCTGTAAAAGTGAGCGAGCCACAGTCGATTCAGAATTTACTCGCAGCACTCCAGAAAACCCTTGCAGGGAGCCCGCCGCCGTGGTTGCGCAAAGCGATGCTGGCGAGCGCTTCTGCTTGAAAAGGGGGTAACACCATGAGCAACAACGACCCGCAAGCAATCTTTTGGCAAGCGCTCGTGGCAAAAGTACGAGCGCATGACAGTTACAATACATGGAAAAAATTTGACGATGCCACCTTGCTCCGTCCACTGTTGCGCAGCCGCGAAGAGAAGAAAAAAGTCGATTTGCACGCACCACCGGGGGAGCAGTTGCTCTGGTTTTTGCGACGCTACTACGAAACCGTGGCCTACCTTGCCGAAAAAACCATCGGCGAACCAGTAATGGTGTGTATGGATATTTCGCACGAAGGGTTTGGCACCGTACTGCTTTACGCCGGAAATCGCGTGTTGCTCAATAAAAGCGTGCGCAATGTGCAGAAATTTGGCTTTGCCGATCAAGAAAGTTTGTGTTTAGAGGGACTACAGTTGCTCCACAAAGCAACGACACCGGAAGGTTCGTGAACAGATAACAGGATATCACTCTATGAATACGTTCGATGATTTTGAAATACGGCAGGCGATGGGGCAAATCCGTCATTCTGAGCGCAAGCTGGAACGGAGCGAAGATTCCTGGGGCGGGATTTTCAATATTTATTCGGTGCTTTCTCCCAAAACGGAAATGAATACACTGGCGCTGATGCACTCGACCATCGACGGTTTTTCCGAACTCAAGGGTATCCTACTGGAAAGCCTGATGCAGGAAAATCTAGCGAAAATTTCCGCCGAACTGAAAGCGAAGACCGAGACGATTGTCGAATTCATCACCCGCAATCTGTTCGAACGAACCGCGGACGTCAGCTTTCTGGCGACCGATAATGAACTGATCACGTTCCTGGAGCAGGATGAGCCACGAGCGCAGCATACCGAGCGGATTGTGCAGCGACTCCAGGAATATCGCGATAAATACACCGTGTATCACGACATCATGCTGCTTGGCTGCGATGGCACCCTGCGGGTTTCGCTCCAACGCGACACCAACATGGCAAAAGCCGATCCTGATCTCGCACGCGCCACCATAGCCAGCAACGAGTTTTACGAAGTGCTGGGAACCACCGCGCTTCAGCCACAGAACCCACAGTTAACGTATTCTAAACCGATCCTATCCCGCGCCGGCATCCCCGTTGGCATCCTTGTTCTCTTTTTTGACTTTGAGCGGGAAATGGCCAGTATTTTTGAGAACTTACAAAACCGTTCGCGCACCTCTATCCTACTCTTGCTCGATACACAGGGGGCAGTGATTGCCAGCAGCGATCGCCATGTTCCACTGGGAGAAATCGTTGAAATGGCTGTTGACGAGCCTTTTCGAATTATCTTCTACAAAGGGACACAGTATATCTGCAAAACCTCGCCCGCGAAACCGTACCAAGGGTACAAAGGACTGGGATGGTTCGGCCACATTCTGATTCCCCTTTCGCTTGCCTTTCAGCAGCAAAACACGGCCATCTCGCAGGAAATCCTCAGTTCGCTCGCCTCCTTTTCTCCCTTGCTGGACGACGTAGGCAGCCGCGCCGACCGACTCAATAACGATTTGCGCTCCATTGTGCTCCGTGGTCAAGTACAAGAAAAAAATGACACGCAATACCTTGGCGCCATCCTTAATCTGATTACCGATAACGGGCGCAAAACTGCCGAAGTCTTTCAAGACGTGATTCGCGATTTGTATCGCGCCATCATTTCGTCGCTGATGCTTGATGCCGAATTCAGTTCGCGCATTGCTATTGATATCATGGATCGCAACCTCTACGAACGAGCCAATGATGGCCGCTGGTGGGCGCTGACGCCGGAGTTCCGCGAAATTCTCGCCAACCGCATTTTTGATGAAACCAACTGTCGGACGCTTGAATCCATCCTGAGCACCATCAACCAAAGTTACACCGTCTATACACGGATATTCGTGTACGACACCAAAGGGACGATTGTGGCATCGTCAAACTTGCACAGTGACACCATCGCGTGTGTCGGCAAGAAAATCTCTTCCGACTTGCTGGGCAAAGTGCTGGCACTCAAATCCACCGCCCGCTATGTGGTGTCCGACTTCCGCGAAGAGCCACTGTACAACAACCGCCACACGTATACCTACCACGCCGCAATCCGCGATCCGAAAGGGTCGCCTGTCGGCGGGATTGGATTGGTGTTTGATTCCGCCGTGGAAATCAAGCAAATCCTGATTGACACCCAGCCCAAACGGGACGGATCGTTCAGCCTCTTTTGCGACCGCCAAGGGAAAATTATCGCATCGTCCAGCGACGAGGAGCAATACGCCGTCGGCCATACCGTCACCCTTGACCAAAGTTTTCTGGCGTTGCGCCACGGCGAGACAACTTCCTCTATCCTGCTGAGAAACGGCTATTACTATGCCGTTGGCGCAACAGCGTCGTTCGGGTATCGTGAATATAAAACCACCGGCGATTATGAGAACGATGTGATTGCCGTGACATTTATCCCCCTGTCACGCAAAATTGCCCTCCGTCCACCGCGCCGCCGTCTGGAAATTGCCGGTGGTGGCACGAACGGAAACCAACTTACCAGCCTGATTGTGTTCTACCTTGACGACGATTTTTACTCCCTGCGCATCGACGATGTGGTGGATATTGCAGCGGCAGATACCATCAAACCCTACCGCGAAGAGGATGAACCACTTGTGGGCTACATAGCCTACGACCATATCAGCCTGCCAGTAATCGACATTCGCAAACTCTGCAAGAAACAACCGAGCGAACGGCATGCGCATGTCATCATTGCCCACACACCGCAAAACGCCCTGATCGGATTTTTAGTCGAAGAGGTTGACGGCATTTATACCGTTGCGCCGAAAACGCCCGATTCGGGGCAAATTGCGTCGCGCTATTTAGAAGGAGCCGTATCCGTTGGCAAAGAGATTATCTTTATTCTCTCACCGCAGGCGATCCATGAGCGGTTTGGGGTGAAAACGCGGCAGGGGTGAAATGTATGTTTTCCCATGTTTAGCCACTAATTTGGCAGCCGATAGCAAATGAAACATTTTTTGCATTTTTCGTTGTGAAACAGGGGCAGGCGGGATAAGCTGGCAAGAGATCAAGAGGTGAAATCCCTCTCTCCAGCAAGGAATCGCTAACGACAACATCCATTGATTATTTTCAGTGCAAATGCAAAATTTCCTTGAAATTTTGCATTTGCACTGACGTTTTTCACTATAAAGGCAAGGCATTGCACCATACTCTCATAAGCGAAATTCACCCGAATGTTTGGGCAATCCCTGATTGGTATCTTTTTTGTTGAGTTATACCGCCTGCTAACGTGCCGCCCGTTCAAGCCACAGATCCAAGGTTCTGTTGGGAATACAGTAGGAGTCGCCATCTTTGTCGATAATTTCACGGCTGAAAAGCGCATCACTGCCTTACTTGCCATTTCGAACAATATGCTTCAATCGCAACTCAGTTGCATTTTGCTTGACCAACACCTCTTCCTCATGCCACAAGAGTAAGGCACGATTACGTCGTGTCCCATTCTGCATATTCAGGAGAATTACCATGATTTTTCTCAGCCGTTTTGTCATTCAGACCTTTCTTGTTCTGCTCATCGCAGCCGGAACGCTGGCCGCGCAACCCCTTGGGGTCGCCGTCAGTATTGCGCCGCTGGAGTTCTTTACCAAGGAGATCGGCGGCGAGCGAGTGCAGGTGCTGTCGTTGGTTGGCGAAGGAAGCGATCCACACACCTACGAGCCCCGTCCGCAGCAGATGCGCGAACTGGCAAAGATGAATCTGCTGGTCACTATTGGTATTGAGTTTGAAGAGATCTGGCTGGAGCGGATTCAAAAGGCAGCACCGCAACTGGTAATTATTGACGGTGCGGCGGGAATTGAGCGCATTCCCATGCAAGAGCCGCTTGAGGTCGCGTCGCACACACATTCCCATAAACACTCACACGATCATGACGATTTTGACCCGCACATCTGGCTTTCGCCTGCCAACGCGCTGACGATAACTGAAACCATTATGACCGCCTTGACCCAAGCCGACCCTGCTGGGGAAGCCTTCTATCGCGAGCGCAGTGCAGCGCTCCGCGCTCGCATTGAAGCACTTAATGCCGACTTACAAACCGCATTCGCCCCGTATCAAGGTCGTGATTTCTTGGTATTTCATCCATCGTGGGGCTATTTCGCGCGCGACTTCGGGCTTACGCAACTGGCAATCGAAATCGAAGGGAAAGAGCCAAAGCCAGCGCAACTGGCACAGGTCATCGCCCATGCCCGTGAAAAAAACGTTAGCATGATTTTCGTACAGCCACAATTTTCGCAACGCTCAGCACAAACAGTTGCCAAGGAGCTGGGAGCCCGTATAGTGTTGGCAAATCCCTTGGCGGCAGACTGGCTGAATAACCTCCAGCACGTGGCAAATTCTTTACAGGATGGTATCGCTCGTTGAAAACTCCGGCGCTGAGCTTTGAAAACATTGACTTTGCTTTCCATCAGGAAGATCCAGTCCTGACCAATATCTGCTGGTCAATTGATGAGGGTGACTTTGTTGCCGTGCTTGGCCCAAACGGGGGTGGCAAGTCGACATTGTTGAAACTTCTGATTGGCCTACTCACGCCCGATAGTGGCGAAATTCGTATTTTTGGACATGCTCCCCGTCAGGCACGGCGCATGATCGGCTATTTACCGCAGCACACCGCACACCATCTGCAGTTTCCGATTTCGGTGCTTGACGTGGTTTTGATGGGCGAGCTGGGCAAAGGGTCGGGCAAAATTACGCCGCAAATTCGGGCGCAAGGTTTTGAGATGCTGGCGCTTGTTGGAATGGAAAACTTTGCCGCACGCCGCATTGGGTCGCTTTCCGGCGGGCAACGGCAACGGGTATTGATTGCACGGGCGCTGATGACAGAACCGCGCTTGCTCCTGCTCGACGAACCAACGGCCAGCGTTGATATGGCCGCCAGTGCCGAGCTCTACCGCCTGCTCGAAAAACTCAATCAGTCGATGACCATCGTGATGGTGAGCCATGATGTCAACTCCATCCCGCATGGTGTCCGCTCGGTGGCGTGCGTCAACCGCACGCTGCACCACCACCAGACGCCAGAACTGACTCCGAAAATGCTGCATATGCTCTACGATACTCCCGGCGAACCAGCGTGCCCGATTGAGCTTATCGCTCATGGCGGCGCGCTGTTGCGTCAGCGCGATCCGCACCACTGCCCGCAATGTGCCGAATCGGAGGTGTGCCGTGTTCCATGACCTGTTCCACTTTGCATTTCTGCAAAATGCCTTGATTGCTGGTTTGCTGGCCGCACTGGTCTGCGGGGTGCTCGGCAGCTTGGTTGTGGTCAACCGTATTGTGTTTATCGCTGGGGGTATTGCACACGCGGCGTACGGCGGTATCGGCATTGCGTTGTTCTTCGGCTTGGCCGTGCTCCCAACAACGCTCGCTTTTGCCCTTGGAATCGCGATCATTATTGCGCTGATTACTCGCCACCAACGTCACCGTACCGATTCGGCTATCGGCGTACTGTGGGCGTCTGGGATGGCATTAGGCGTCATTTTGATGGATCTGACCCCCGGCTACCGTGGCGATTTGCTGAGTTATCTTTTTGGCAGCATCCTGATGGTGCCGACGGAAGAGTTGTGGCTGATGGCTGGGCTGAGCGCGATTGTTGTGGCCGGAGTGCTCTTGCGCTACCGCGAACTGTTGGCACTTTCGTATGACGATGAATTTGCGCGGGTGCGCGGTGTGCCGGTCGAAATGCTCTACTTCGCCCTGCTCGCCCTGCTCGCGATTGCCGTTGTTGTTGTCATCCGTATTGTCGGGCTAATTTTGGTGATTGCACTGTTCAGTATTGCGCCAATGATGGTGGAGCGCTTTTCGCGCTCGCTGGCTTCGATGATCTGTTGGTCGGTAGTGTGGAATATGGTGTTTGTCGTGGCAGGATTGGCACTCTCGTATCAACTGAACCTCACGGCAGGGGCAACGATTATTGCCGTAGCCGTCACTGTTTACGGCGTTTCAATCCTTGTCCTGTCGCAATGGAAAAGCAAGCAGAGGCTCACGTGAACTCTGCGCAACTTACCCGCGCCCGTGAATTTTTGCATGCTGCCGGGGTGCGCGTAACGGATAGTCGCGCGCAGGTCGTCGCCACGTTGATGAGCGATTTTCACCCCCTTACCTCGCAAGAGCTTTTGGCACGATGTCTGGATTTGGGTGAGATCAATCGCGTAACGGTGTATCGCGTGTTAGAGCTGCTGGTGAAAAGACAGTTGGCGGAAAAAATCATCGCCCCAGATCGCAGTGATCGCTACTGCCTGAGCCGCCTGGGATGGCAAAACCACCACGCCCACTTTTATTGTCAACATTGTCAAAGTATGCACTGCCTTCCGAGCGATCCGCTCAAACAGGAGAGTCAGAGTCGCATGGTGCAAGCGTATGGAACAGTAACGTCGTGGCAAGGAATGTTTGAAGGGGTGTGTCGCGAGTGCGAAAAGAAAAGTGAAAAACCGCCATTTGGGGCGGAGTGAGCAAAACTCACCCCATCCCAAATGACCAGAATATTACTTGCCGCGGTAGCCGTCTTTGGAACGGGTTTTAGGCGCTTGTGGCTTATTGTTGCCACGGCGTTCCGCTCCACGCGGCTGCGCGGTTCCAACTAAGCTAAATTTTCCCGGATGTTGACGAATGCGCACGGTTTGCAAGTGGCGCAACATTTCGTGTGGCATCCCTTTGGGAAGTTCAATCGTCGAGTGGGTGTCAAAGAGTTCAATCCGTCCAATATGCTTGGAGTCGATCCGACCTTCGTTGGCCAACGCACCGACGATATCTTTTTGCGAGATATTATGCTGACGTCCAACTTCCAAACGGTAGCGATCCATTGCGGTGGGCACAGGAATGCGGCGTGGCCGTTCGCCACGTGGCGCGTCGCTGCGCTCACGGCTGACCCCTTGCGGAACGTCGTAGAGTTTTTCGAGTACGTTCTGCCCTTGCGGGAGTTTTTGAATCAGCGCTGCGGCAATTTCATCCAAGCCAATATCATGCTGCGCGGCGAGTGCCAGTGCCACTTCTCTGGCTTCCTGCAATACGCCCCGATCAATCACGGCCATAATTTCCTGCTGCAAGCGCGCAACGCGATGCTGCTTCATTTGTTCGCCGGTTGGAGGAGCCATCGGCGTGATGGGCTGGCGTGTAGCCTGCTCAATAATGCGCAACATTCTCCGTTCGGCTGGCGTAATCAACAGAATAGCTTTTCCTTCGCGTCCGGCGCGGCCAGTACGGCCAATACGGTGGACGTAAATCTCGGTGTCGGTCGGAACGTCAAAGTTAATGACGTGGCTGATACGATCAACATCCAAACCGCGCGCCGCAACATCGGTCGCGATCACGATATTGATTTTCCCCGCTTTGAGGTCGCCAATGGTTTTTTCGCGCACCTGTTGACTCAAATCACCGTTCAACGAGGCAACCGAAAATCCTCTGGCAATCAACTGATCAGTAATGGCAACGGTCGTTATTTTCGTTTTCGCAAAAACGAGCACGCCATCAATCGGCTCCGTTTCAAGCAGCCGCGCCAGCGCTTCTACTTTATGATTTTGCGGTACTTGAATAAAGAATTGTTCGATCTGCTCTACCGTGGTGGTTTTCGAAGCAATGCGCACCTCTTCGGCATCGCCAAGGTAAACCTTGGCTACGCGGCGGATGGCAGGTGGCATCGTCGCAGAAAAGAGCGCCCGTTGCGCTGTGTCTGGCGTACGCGCCAGAATGGTTTCAACATCTTCGATGAACCCCATACGGAGCATTTCATCGGCTTCATCGAGCACGACCGCGCGAATTTTCTCAAGTTTCAGCGAGCCGCGTTCAATGTGATCGATAATACGTCCCGGCGTACCAACGACCACCTGCACACCGTTACGCAGCGCAATGAGCTGTCGGCGGATATCCTGTCCACCGTACACGCACGCGACGCGGACGCGACGCAGATATTTTGCGTATTGTTCGATCGCTTCGCCAACCTGAATGGCAAGTTCACGGGTTGGGGTCAGAACGATGATTTGTGGTTCGGTTTGAACGGGATCAAGTCGCTGCAAAAGAGGGAGTGAGAAGGCGGCGGTTTTGCCGGTACCGGTCTGCGCCACGCCAAGCAGGTTGCCCCCTTTCAACAGTACGGGGATCCCTTCTAACTGGATCGGCGATGGTGTGGTGAAACCCATACCAACAAGCGCTTGCACTAATTCTGAACTAAGGCCGAGGGAATCAAAATCTGGAGCCAATTGAGTCATGAAACTACCTTGATATATAATTTTCCAAAAAGGTTCTCTGAACCTATGAAAGTCGTTACTGCTGGTTTAGTAAAACGGGGTAAGATACCTAATATTATCGGGAAATAAAAGGAAATAACTCACCCGCGCTAAAATATTTATCTTTTGCTCTCTATTGGCAAAAAGGCAGGATGACTATTTCACCCTGCCTTTCGACATTTTAAACGAAAATTTTTCCCGCAGAACCCTTAGACGCGCTTGATAATATCGCGGCTGCCAGGTTTGACAAGGTCAAGTTTGGCTTCGTCGCAAATCGGGCAGTTGTCGGGGTCATACGCCGGAACATCGATCGTCAAGAGACTGCGATACGGAACGCCTAGTTGTGCAGTACCGTTGCTGCGGTCAACCAGACTACCACCCATTAGCACGTCCGCGCCCATGGACTTGGCCAATGAGATAGCCTCAATAATGCTGTCACCCGTCGTAATAACGTCTTCGATAACGAGCACCCGCTCGCCAGGGCGGATTTCAAAGCCACGGCGGAGTGTAAAGCTGCCGTGCAGCCGTTCACAGTACAGCGAACGAGCACCAAGAGCGCGCGCCACTTCGTGTCCCGCACGAATACCGCCCAGCGCCGGAGCGAGAACCACATCCACCTTCACGTCGATCAATGAAGCCAACTGACTACAGAGAAGTTCCCCTTTTTTCGGGTACTGCATAACACGGGCGCACTGGAGATACGTGTCAGAGTGCTTGCCGCTGGAAAGCAGGAAATGCCCTTTCAGCATCGCTCCTGTTTCTAAAAAAACATCAATGATTTGCTCTTTCGTCAGCATGGTTCTTCTCACCTTCAGTAAGTTTTATAATCCGCTCGCCGGGCAGAGCCATACCCAGTATCCGACGAGCAAGTTGAATAAGGTAATCACGGTCGTTTTGCAGCCGGTCTATCCGCTGCTCTACCGCATCCGCTTCATATTGCAATCGCGCCAAATGCCCTTCAAGCTCAGCGCGAGTTTCTTGAAGTTCGCGATACTTGAGGTAACCCATATCATTGAATGCGAAAGTCAGGAAAAACCCCAGTGCAAATAAAAAGGCAATCAGCGGAAAAAAACTCTGGCGCGTCATAGCAACTTAACTGAGCAAAAAGCGTTTGCCTGCCGCCAGCAAATCGGACACGACTGACTCATCCGCCCCTTCGGCATAGACGCGCGCTACCGGTTCCGTCCCTGAAAGACGCACAAGAATCCAGCGATCATCGCCAAACAGGAACTTCACGCCATCGGTGCGCACCACTTCCTGCACGGCAAATTCACCGACGTTGGTAACATCTTTGGCAAGGTTTGCCTTGAGCTTCTCCATATCAACCCCCTCAAGGGCGATATTGACCCGCTTGCAAATGAGTTGACCGACAGATTCGCGCACGTCTTGCAGGATTTCAAAGAACCCTTTTTGATAGTGACATACCGCTTCCGCGAGGAGCAGCACCGCGATAATGCCATCTTTTTCTGGCACGTGGCGATAGATCGACATACCTGCGCTTTCTTCAGCAGCCAACGCAATTTTATCTTCGCAAATCAGCTCGCCAAGCCATTTGAATCCCACGGGAGTTTCATAGTGCTCACGACCGAAATGGCGCGCAACGCGGTCGAGCATATGGGTGGTCGCCACAGAACGACCGGTGCCGCCATTCATGTTTTTCACGCCAATCAGGTACCATGCGAGCACGGTAGCAACGTCGTTGGGATTCAAACACTCCCCCTGGGGCGTCAAAACACCAAAACGGTCGGCATCGCCATCGCACATTAAGCCAAGGGTATGCTGCGCCGGATCGATAAAGCGGATAAAATCGGCAATATACTCTTCGGCGGGCTCTGGCGGAAATCCACCAAAGTACGGATCGCGCGTATCATTGATTATATCGTAGGGGACGTTATTGCGTTGCAAAAGCTCGTCAAGAATACCCCGCGCCGCACCAAAGATTGGGTTGAGGGCAAACCGCCCCTGACGGAGTAAATCGAAATTGATGATCGACTCGATTTGGCGGTAATACGATTCGCGCGGATCGATTATCTCGTAGGTATTAGCAAACTGCGGCTGCCAATTATCAGCCAAGAGTTTATTGGCAAGCGCTTCGATTTTTTTCGTAATATGCGGCAATGCTGGACCACCAGACTCCATGCTGTATTTGACACCACACCAGTCGCTGGGGTTGTGGCTGGCAGTAAAGTTTAGGCCACCAGCCAGCTTTTTATCCATGATTGTCCAGGCAATCATAGGTGTCGGAATATCCCGTTCCACGAGAAAAACCCGAACCCCTTCAGCGGCCAAAATCCGTGCCGTATCGCGAGCGAATTTTTCCGTCAAAAAGCGTGGATCGCGCCCAACAACCACCCCTTGTTCCGCCTGACCGTTTTCGTGTAGCACATCGGCAATGGCCTTGGCCACACAGGCCACACCCTGAAACGTAAAGTCGTATGCTAAATGCCCCCGCCAACCACTGGTTCCAAATGCGATTTTCATACCTTCACCCCTCCGACAAACTCGTTCAGGTCAATCCGGTTGTCATCAAAGTACGCTTCCAACTCTTCCAGAATCGTCAAGGCCGCACAGGGGTCGACAAAGTTGGCCGTCCCGACCTGCACCGCTGCGGCACCCGCCAGCATGTATTCCAAAGCGTCGTCACGATTCATGATGCCGCCAATGCCGATCAGTGGCAAATCGGTCACTTGTGACGCCTGAAAAACCATTCGCACGCCGACGGGTTTGATGGCGGGGCCACTCAAGCCACCAGTAATATTCGCAATTTTCGGCAAACGGGTTTTAACATCTATCGCCATGCCTATGAGCGTATTGATCAGACTCAGGCTATCGGCACCGCCCAACGTAGCCGCTTCGGCAAAAGGGCGAATATCGGCAACATTTGGACTGAGCTTAACGATCAGTGGTTTTTCCGTCACGGCACGTACCGCCTCAACCACTTTGCGGGTCGCTTCAACCGATGAGCCAAACGCGATGCCGCCCTCTTTTACGTTCGGGCATGAAATATTCATTTCTAATGCTTTCACGCCATCAACACTCAGCGCACGGGCACACTCAGCGTACTCTTCGAGCGTGTTCCCATAAAAATTCGCAATGACCGCCGCGCCAAGATCTTGTAGCCGTGGCAGTTTTTCCTGGATAAACGTCGCGACGCCAACATTTTGCAAGCCAATCGCATTCAGCATGCCACCGTACGTTTCCGTAATGCGCGGCATTTTATTGCCAAGGCTCCCTTTGAGACTCAACCCTTTCACGCAGATGCCACCAAGTCGATTGACCGGAAAATAGTCATTGAATTCCAATCCATACCCGAAGGTACCACTCGCCACCATGACGCGGTTGGCAAACACCTCATCGCGAATAGTTAGAGAATATCTCACCGCTTGTTCCCCCGTATACTGAGAGCTTTTTTCTTAATTTTCACAAAGTAATCAATTTCCCACTGTTCCGCAGAACGATAATGACCAGGCTCTATCCCACCAAGGAGAATCTCGCCCATCCGTACCCGTTTGAGCTTTTTCACATCACGACCAATGGTTTCAAACATCTTGCGAATCTGGCGATTACGCCCCTCGGTAATCGTTATTTCGTACCAGAGCTCTTCCGAAACCGGCGTGCGGATTTTTTTCACTTTTGCCGGCAGCGTCTTGCGACCATCAATCATAACCCCTTTTTCAAGCCGCTCCATATCTTCACGAGTCA
The DNA here is from genome assembly GCF_000469585.1 of Chrysiogenes arsenatis DSM 11915. Classification (NCBI taxonomy): domain Bacteria; kingdom Pseudomonadati; phylum Chrysiogenota; class Chrysiogenia; order Chrysiogenales; family Chrysiogenaceae; genus Chrysiogenes; species Chrysiogenes arsenatis. The sequence goes on along the minus strand of NZ_AWNK01000015.1, from coordinate 14,653 downwards.
AGGGGGCATCAACGCGCACCATATAGGCCTTGGTGACGTGAAATGCTGGGTGGGTCAGCGCGTACTGTAAATCGCCATCGTTCGTAAGAATCAACAGGCCGGAAGTATCCCAGTCAAGACGCCCCGCAGGAACCACCGGTTCCTTTACACCATGGAGCAAATCGGTCACCACTGGGCGTTCTTTATCATCAGCGGTCGAAGTAATATAGCCGCGCGGTTTGTGCATGATAATATAGACTAACGAGCGGAAAACGTGGATTTCCTTGCCATCAACTTGCACGCGATCCGTGTCTGGATCGGCCTTAGCACCCAGTTCGGTGACTATCTTCCCATTCACCATCACGCGGCCACTGGTAATCAACTCTTCGGCTTTGCGACGTGAGGCAACGCCCGCTTGGGCGAGAAATTTCTGTAAACGTAATTTTTCCATAAAATCCTGTCTTTGTGTGGGCGATTATGCAAGCGGGGATTCTAACACGGTTTTTTTCGACTGGCTATCGGCTCTTGCGGAAAAATATCCTCCAAACTGGCAGAATGCGCGAGAGTGGTGTAAAGTACTGTGGTTTGATGCGCTCCAGCACATCAACGAGAGAGCAAGCCCAGCCCTGCCACTCATCACCACGTCTCAAGCAAAAGCATATTGGATCGCATGAGTGACGCGTGCTCTTGCCAACGTCCTGTGATAGGATAGGCAAATTATTACTCACGAAATCAGCCAAAAATCACGATACGTCTGTGAAAAACCAATGACATCAAGGGAGTAAAATCATGGTTTATTTTCGATACCGCCTTCTGCCATTTTTCATTGCTGCGTTATTTGCTTTTTTTCCCTTCAGCGCCGTCGCCGCCGAGGTCATTCGCCATCCATCCGGCGCAACACTTATATTGGAACCAATGCCGGAAAAACAGGTTACTTCGGTGCAACTGTGGGTCAAAACGGGCTCAATCAACGAAGGGGAACGCTTTCACGGCCTGTCGCATTTCCTTGAACACCTGTTATTTAAAGGTTCGCTCAACTATCCGCTTGGTACAATCGACCGCACTATCGAAGGATTTGGCGGTCGCGTGAACGCCGCTACCAGCAAAGATTTTACCTACTACTACATTAGCAGCGCCAACCAATTCGCTCCGTTAGCACTGGATATTTTAGGAGATATCGTCCTAAATCCGATTTTTGACACCGACGAAATGGTGTTGGAGAAGGAAGTGGTGATTGAAGAAATCCGCCGTGGGCTGGATAACCCGTACCGTCAGGTCTACGAAACACTTGCAGCCATGCTTTTTGAAAATCATCCCTATCAACGCAACGTCATAGCGCATGAAGCGGCTATCACAAACAGCACCCGTGAGCTGATTGCTGAGTACCACCGTCGCTATTACTCCCCTGCCAATCTTGCCATTGTCGCGGTAGGTGGATTTGACAGAGAACGTCTGTTAGAGCAAATCGAACTTGTGCTGGCGCCTCATACGGTGCGCGGCTTCCAGCCATCGGCTCCGCGTCATTACCCTGCACTCCCCTCGCTTGCTCGCGAACAGTATCAGCAACTCTCAGACGAAAAAGTTCAGGTAAAATCTTTGGTTTGGGCAAGTCGCGGGCCAATTGGAGCACACCGCGATACGTACGCACTCGATCTCCTTTCAGAACTCCTTTCTGCCGGAAAGCAGAGCCTGTGGTACCGTGAATTTGTTGAACCCGGAACACTTTTAAGTGCCTGGGCAAGCTTCAGCACCAACCTCTCTCACGGTGCTTTCTACATGGCAGCCCGCTACCAACCAGAACAAACGTACCATGACGTCATGTCAAACCTAAATCATTCCTTAGAAAAGCTTTCAGCGGATTTACTTGCCGGAAACCTTGACGATCATATCGCGCGAGCCAAGCAGCGGATTACCAACGCCAAAATCTTCCAACAGCAGAAAGTAGACGCGATAGCCACACGACTTGGTATCGCTTTTACGGTGACCGGACTGGAATACGACCAAACGTATGTGGAAAACCTTGCCACAGTGACGGCACCAGAAATTGCGCGCGTACTGAAAACCTATGTGCTCCGTCCGGCAGGTGCAGGAGTTGAGCTGGTTCCGAAAAAACCATAAAGGGAACATTCGCATCTGCGTACTCTGCGGACACATTACTGACTTACTGCTTGGAGAACGGAATGGCAGAACAGGATACTCTCGATTTTCTTGATAGCGACTTAGAGCAAGCACCGCTGCTCTATCGGTGGCTGCAAAAAATCCCTTACCTCAAGAACATCCCCTTCCTGATCAATCTCGCCCTGCGCCTACCTGATCCTCGTTCCCGCCAAGGGATGATGATTTACGGCGGGAGCGCGGCGGGAATTCTGCTCATTGGCATTGTCCTGCTGGTAATCGCACTCCTCCCAGAAAAAGAGCCGGAGATCGTCAAGCCTGTCGCCGATCCTTCCACCGTGCTCGCCGGTTTGGCTACGAAACGGAAACAGGAAGTTGAAGTGCGCGACATTCACTTCGACCGCGGCGACGACTTTTTGAACCGTGGCGAATACTCCCGCGCCATGCTGGAATACGAGCTAGCCATCAGTAAAAATGCCGCTCTCGCGTACTACAACCTTGGCGTTGTGTATAACCGCCTCGGGCAACAAGACGAAGCCATTGAAAGCTACCGCCAAGCAATGAACGCACGGCCAGAATTCCCTGACGCTTATATTGGTATGGGGATGACCATGAAAAGCCTTGGCCGCCATACCGAATCATTGCAATATTTTCTCGACGCTATCCGCCTTTCGCCACGCGATTCGACCTATCATAACAACGCGGCAAATGCCTACCTTCAGCTACAAAACTACCGTAAAGCCAGCGAGCATTACGATCGCGCGCTGGCGCTTGATCCCGCCAATATCGAAGCGCTCATCAACCGCAGTTCGCTGATGCTCGCGACCGGCGATGTTGATGGAGCCATCAACGGCTATCAGGAAGTGCTCCGCATCGACCCCGCAAATCACGCCGTAAAAAACAATCTCGGCATGGCGCTGCGCAAAAAAGGGCGGCTGTACGACGCCCTTTCAACGTTCCGCGAAGCTTCGATGATGCAGAAAACACCCAATGTTTTTATCAACATGGGCGACACGTTCCGCGATCTCGGGCAGGTAGACGATGCCATTAACTCTTATGTTTCAGCGGCTAACCTCTCCGAAACAAACTACCCACTAAAAAAACTTTCTGAATACCACTTTACACTGCTGCGCTTTGACGACCTACATGACACCCTGAATCTGATCGCCAGAAAAGAACCATGGTATCCCCGTGGAGAAGAACTCAGCAGCTACGTTGCCGCTATTCGTGGCGACACAGTAGACGCTATTCAACGTGCCGAAGCACTTGTCCGGCGCGATGGCGATGAACTGAGCGGATTGCGTAGCGCATCACTGCTGAACTTACTGCAAAATAGACCGCAAAACGCTGACCGCTACATCCGCCAATTTGCCCAGCGATACCCTACCAATCCACTCGCAAACGCACTCCAAGGAGAGTTGCACCGCGTACGCGGCGATGCTGCCAAAGCGCGCGAAGTACTCCAACCACAAAACACTCCTGCCGCACACTATTACCTTGGCAAACTTGCCTTAGCCGCCAATCAGAAAGATTCCGCCGACCACCACTTTGCCCTCGCAGCAAACGCCGACGGGGAGATTCCCGGCAAAGCCCTCTTTGCACGCGCCTTGATTGGATTTAGCCAACAAAACGCCGAAGCAGCAACCGCACACCTGCGCGATGCACTGACAAAAGGGATCGGTACAGGCCAACTCGAAATCCTCCCGCGCTTCCATCTTTCCGACCGCTACGAATACCGTTTAACCTATATTTTTTCGCCATTTAACTCTCCTGCAGAACGCTATCTGGAGTACGCGCGACCCTTGCTCATGGAAACCGTTCGTTCGCGCAGCCTAGAACAGAGCGCCCTTGCCAGTTACGAAAGCTCCCTCTACCGCATTGCTCACCGCCAGATGCAGCGTGCCGCCCGTTATTCCGACGCCGCAACACTCAACAACCGTGCCGTAGAAATGCACATGACCGGCGACCTTGTTGGCTCCCTGCCACTGTTTGAACAAGCACGTGAACACGAAAGAAACGATCCCATTATCCGCTACAACATCGCCTTGACGCACCAAAAACTTGGTAACGATAAGGAAGCGCGTCAACTCTACGGTGAACTCCGTTCAGCCGCACCACTGCTCTTTGAAGTCGACATTAACCTCGCCGTACTGGACGAACGGCGCGGCAATCGCGACGCGATTTTACTTGGCATGGCAAACCTCTACGACCGAATTGTTTCTGTCTACCAACAGCAAGCAGGAACAGCAGAAGACCTCGCAACCTTTGACGTAAAAATCCAAGACCCACGCCTCGCGTTGCTTGCTGCGCTGGCTCACAGTATGGGTGGCGAAGAAAATCGCATCAAAGCGCGTTCTCTCTTTCAGGAATTACGCACGCAACACCCACACATTATTGAAGGGGCGCTTTTTGACGAAATTTTCTGGGGCAATGCCGCCCCATTCCCCAAAGAGCTTGCCGTCAGCCCACGCTATCAGATGCTACAGGGTGACCGAGCACTACTCGCCGGAAACCCGCAAGAAGCCTTGAAATTCTACCAGCAAAGCTATCAACAAAATCGCAACGTCATCAGTCGCGCCAAACTCGGCATTGCGTACGAACAAATGAAAAAACCAGAAATGGCCAATCGCTATTTCCGCGAAGGGGGACGCGACGGCTACACCATCGTATCACTCAATAACCTTGGCAATAACCTAGCAAACCTTGAGCGATACGATGCCATGCAAGCGGCGTATGAACAAGCGCTAGAACAAGAGCAAGAGAATTTTGCCGTGCTCATGAACTACGCCTACGCTAACCAACAATTCAAACGGTACGAGTTCGCGCGGGAAATATTTGAATTTGCTGCCCGCATCAACCCAACCAACCCTATGACCTACTACAATCTTGCCAAAATACACCTGATGTATGACCGTGTTTTTATGGCAAAAGAAGAACTCTTTAAAGGGCTTGACCCGTATCCCAACATGCCACAGCTAAACTACTTAATGGGGCTATTAGGGCTGCTGGATCGCAACTACCAAGAAAGTGTCTACTATCTCCAGCGCGGACTCAACAACGGGGTCGATGCGAAAAAACTGGATGATGTCGAATTGACGCTGAGCGTGCGGTAACGTTGATCAGATAAGTTCCGGCCAACGACGGGCGACTTCCCGTGTATAAGCAAGCTCCTGCTGTATAGCTTCAAGCTCGCGCAGCGTCATGGATTCCCCCCGCCGCGCTTTCTGCTCTAGTGCACGCACTTTTTCAAAGGCTTGTGGCGCCTGAAACAGCCCTACCAACCCTTTGAGGCGGTGTAGCTGGAGCGCAACTTCTTCTTGATTACCGTCTGCTATCGCTTGCTGAAGTGCTTGCACTAATGCGGGATAGGTTTCCTGAAAAAATCGCTCCAGCATGGAGTGCCACAGTTCGTAGTCTCCCTCAAAATTATCACTGATCCACTTCCAGTTAAAGACCGACTGTGAGGCAAAATCGCCTGCCGCTGGACGTGAGCAAGCGGGTTGCGGTGCTTGATGCGGCGTATCTGGCCCAAAAAGCGCCCCCAACGTATGCAGCAGATCGACCTTGCGAACGGGTTTGGCCAGATGAGCAGTCATGCCAGCGGCTAAAAATCGCGAGATATCTTCTTCCATAGCGTACGCGGTGAGCGCCACAATGGGAATTGGCGTCATCCCTTGTTCTTTTTCATACTTCCGAATGGCCGCAGTAGCCTCCAACCCGTCGAGAATGGGCATTTGAATATCCATTAAAATAAGGTCGAAGTTATTTTCCCGAAATAAGGCACAGGCGGTTTCGCCATCGGCAGCACGAATGACGCTATGCTTCTCTTCCTGCAGTAGAAACGATATGTACTCAAAATTCAGCGGCATATCTTCGGCGATCAGAATGTGCAATGGTCGGATCGCGGTGGTCGCTTCCCCGGCGCTAGCAAGTGATACGCCGTTTTTTTCATTGGCGAACGCTGGTTCATAAAAAGGGATAACAAGCTGGAAGCACGTTCCGCGTCCCATCTCGCTGCGTACCAGTATTGATCCTCCCATCAGTTCCGCTAGCGCTTTGGCAATCGGCAGCCCTAAGCCGGTGCCGGTGCTTTTGCCGAGATAGCTGTTTTCGACCTGCACAAAGGTGTTGAATATTTCCGGCAAAGATTCGGCAGGAATGCCGATGCCGCTATCTTCGACGGTAAAGGTCACTATCGTAGCCTCTTTTTCGGTTTGGGCGTTGGCACTCAGGGAAACTCTCCCGCCATGCGGCGTGAATTTAATGGCATTCGCAACGAGGTTGTGTAGCACCTGCTCGAGTCGAAGCAGCGCCCCGTACAGCGTGGCGGGAAGTGAAGGCTCAAGGTTTAGCGTAAAGGTGATCTGCTTCTCCTGCGCGCTCATACGGTGCAGTGCTGCCAGACGCTCCAAGAGTTCTACGGGGGCAAATGTCTCTGGTGTGAGCGTCATTTTTCCCGCTTCTACTTTGGAAAGATCGAGAATATCGTTGATAATTTTCAGGAGGGAATTGGCGGATTCAGACGCCATGCTCAGCAAATCTTGGCGTGACGAATCGGTTTCCTGCCGCAGAAGAATTTCCAGCGCCCCGATAATACAGGCAATCGGCGAGCGAATTTCGTGGCTCATATTGGCCAGAAAACGACTTTTTGCCGTATTGGCGCTTTCGGCTGCTTCGCGGGCTTCGCGCAATTCGGAGCGTTCGCGTTCCAGCTTTTCTTGCAGTAAGTCGCTGATATGCGCGACTTTCAGAAATTGTCGCGATATCTTTTCGTGCTGTTGATAGAGGAACCTGAGATCATCAAAGAGGGGATCGTTCTTTTCCGGCTCTGCGGCAAGGCGCTCAGCGATTGCGTGCAGGCGGCTTTGATGCCCACTCATACCGTATTCCCGTTGCTCAGTGCTTCGGTATGAAACGGGAGCGTCAAATCTTCGCTGAACTCTTCGGCAATCTGCAACGAGCGGTCATCGTCAATGTCGTGATACCAGTAGACTTCCACGGTTTGCCCACGGCGGTGTGCTTCGTCGGCAATATCAAAAATATCCATCAACGATTTGACGCTGCTGGTGTTGAGGTAGCGTACGTTGAGTTTGATCGTTAAATTGGCCGCTGGTTCGCCAAGATACGTGCTCAAAGCGTCAATCAGCGGCGCGTAATAGGCGATGGCATTTTCGGGATATGATTCACCTGATATTTGCAGCACGTGCTGGACAGGATCGAAATGGATAGTGGGTGTTGATGTTGTGGCTTCTCGATGTATCGGTTCCATGTAACGTATCCTCAAATCGGTTTAGAGTGTGGCCGCAAGGGTAAAAAATGTATGCGTATCGTCGATCGGCTGCATGGAATAGTACAGAGGCTCTTTGACCAAACGTGCCATACTGATCAGTCCCAACCCGGCACCGCCGTTACCATTGACAATCAAATCGCGTGGCTTTTTCAGTGTTTCCTTGTAAAAACGGCGCAGCTCTTTTTCGTCAAGGCTTTTAATGTGGTCGATATGGGCGGCGAGCGCGGCAACATCGTCATGCATCACCAGATTACCAGAGCTAACAGTATAGCGCTCACCATTTTGTTTGATCACAATAATCGCGTTGTTGAGCCGCGGGAACTCTTCGGGAGCGGTTTCGGCAAAGCGCTGGGCATAGTGGCGGATATTCTGAACCTGTTCGATGTAAATCGAAAAAACATCGAACACGACGCTCTTTTCCGCCGCCTCTTCTTCCAGATGTTTGCGAATCGCTAAGCCAAGTTCTTCGATGATCGTGCGGGTGAGCGAGCCATTAAAACAGAGCATCACGTCGAGTTGCGACAGCGTTTGCTGGAGCGCAAATAAATCGGCGTTTTTAGAAATCATACCGGCTCCTTTGTTGCTTCGTGCAGGGAATATGCAGAGGGAATAAGGCGGAAACCGACAACAGTGATATCATCACGTTGCGCCGTTCCCCGCCGATACTCCCGCAAGTGTTTTTGTAAATGGGTATTTTGTTCCGAAAGAGGATGGTGCGCCAGTTGCGACAGGGTAGCGGCAAAACGGCGTGAGCCATAGCTTATTTGCTTTACGCCACCGATTTGATCCAGATAGCCATCGCTGCTGAGGTAATATGTTGCCTCAGGGTCATACGGACAGGTGACATCAGGGAACTCCCATGCGGCAGCACTACGCCGATAGCCCAAGCTGCGACGTGTGCCGGCCAACACGGTACAGGATTTGTCTTTCACCATGTAGAGCGCCAGATTTCCGCTGGCGAAACTCAGTTGTTTTTCAGCCGTGTCGATAAGGCAAAGCACCATTTCCAGCCCATTGTCCAGCCGTGTTGCCGCCTGTTCCGTGTGCAAGGCGCGCTTTAAGCGGCGATTGAACTCGCCAAGCAGCGCTCCAGGCGCTCCTACCCCTCGCTCCGCCACAAGGCTATCCAGAATAGCATGGGCGCTCATCGCCATCAAAGCGCCCGCCACGCCATGCCCCGTGCAATCCGCCAGCCCCAACAACATCCGATCGCCATCGCGACGCAGATACATAAAGTCGCCGCCAACACCATCGCGTGGTTCCCAGAGTAAAAAACTCTGCGGCAAGTGTTTTTGTAGTGTTTGCTGGTTAGGCAACAAAGCGTGGAGCAGCGTTTGCGCGTACTCAATCCCTTGCACGATCTGGCTATTCGCTTCTTGCAGCGCCGCGGTCCGTTCCTCTACCCGTTTTTCGAGCGTAGTTGTATGACCTTCCACGGTGTCAGCCAGACGGTTAAACGCTTGCACCAGCTCGCCGATCTCATCCTCGCGCTGCTCGGCAAGGCGTACGCTATAGTTGCCTTGCGACATGCTGGCGGCACCGCGCGCCACGTTGCCAATCGGGAGCAGGATGTAACGATCCAATAAAAAGAGCAGCGCCAGCACCATAACAATGAAAATAGCTCCCAACGTGATGCCGATGGGGGCAATCTGGCGTAAACCAGAGACAGTGCCGAGGTTGACCAGCGAAACAGTCATCCAATCGAGTTCCGGCAAATACCCGATGGCCGCCACGTGCGAAGCGTTGTTGTAGGCAATGATGATGCTGGCAATCTCGTCAGGAGTGTCCACCACTTGTTGCAGCGCTCGCGCAACGGTTTTTTCGTCTTCTGGGCGCTCCAGCAAAGAGTAGATAGTCGTCCATTCATCCCGCGCTTGCGAGTGGAGATTCATGTTAATCAGCGAACGATCTTTATGGGCAACAATCGCCCCATCGCGATTGATGATAAACGAGGTAATGTCATCTTCTTGTGAATTCACCAGCCCATGAATAAACTCGGAAAGATCCAGCCCCGTGCCAGTCAGACCGATTCGCTGTTCGCCATCGGCAATCACGGTATTGATCCAGAGATTCGTGATCCCCAGCGTCGGGTTGATATCGACATTAAAACTATAGGTTTGGGGAAGTTTGAGTGAGGTGAAAAACCAGATATCTTTCGGATGGTCAGGGTTGAGCGTTTCGACAAACTCCCGGGCGTCGCGTTCCCCCTGTGCATTATTAAAGTAGTAGCTGTTGCTGCCAGAAAAGGCGACAAACCAGCTCCCCCACTCAAATAAGCGGGCAAAACTGTTTAATTCTTCCAGCGCATGTGACTTAACGGTCGGATCGTGCTCGTCCGCCGACCAACGACGAAGAAACGCCGAATCCGCCAACTTTTGCGTGAGGGCGAGTTCCCGACCAATCGCACCACTTAACCGTTCTTTATGCCAAAGCACGTGACGACGTGTCAGATCGGTTCCCATCTTCGTCGCAATATCGTGTGTTAAATTGCCAAAAAGGGCGATTGAAACCACGCCGGTCAATACTAACAGCAAGAAAACTACGAGAATGCTCTGACGACGGATTCGGGTTGCTGATTTCATGGCACTCCTCACGAGCCGGTACGAGGAAGAAACGGTTTCCTAAGAGCCCCCGTTTTGCAAAAGAGAACGCTTTACAGCGCGTCTTTCACTTCGTCCAGTCCGGGGATATTTTTCATCACAAAGCTGATTTTGGCCGCGTGAACCGGGTTGACTTTGCCCAAAGCATCCAGAATAGCGCCCACGCGACGCGGGTTCATGGCGCTAAAAATCGACGCCACCTCTTCTGGTGACATTTCCGCCACCACACTGGCCGCATCTTTGGGCTTCATCGCTTCGTAGATTTTCGCCACCTGCGCCAGTTTTTCCTGTTGCTTCTCTTCAACCGTTCCCAGCAATTCTTCGATGCGCGCGCGAACGCCATCAAGGGTGTTAATCTGCCCGTTCAGCCGCTGCTGCAAGGCCTGTAATTGCGCTTCGCGTTCACTCAAACGTGCTTCACGTTCATTCAACTCCTGCTCACGAATGCGAATCCCTTCCATCGCTTTGTCGATGTTGATCTCGCTCTGGTAACCACTCCCAAACGCCGTCGGCGGCGCGTCTTGCGCCATCAATGGAGAGAGCAGAAGGAGCATAAAAAAGAGAGAATGAAAATGAAATGGTTTTGTCATCTGTTTCACCAGTCGTATCACGTGACTTTCCCTCGGTACGCTTTTGCCCCTCCATATGGCGAAGCCTGCAGAAAAAGCAAAAGCGCGAGGGTACATTTCTTTGGTTCTTTCGCTTATCGAAGCGCCGTTTGCAGATCGCTGGCGCGATTACACTGTTCCCAACTGAATTCGGAGCGGCCAAAGTGTCCATACGCTGCCGTTTGACGATAGATTGGCCGTTTCAGGTCGAGCGCTGTGATGATGCCACGCGGGGTGAGATCGAAGACCTCCATAACCGCTTGAGCGATTCTTTCGTCAGGCGCCTTCCCCGTCCCATACGTGTCCACGTAAATGGATACGGGCTGCGCAACGCCAATAGCATACGCCAGTTGCACTTCGCACTTATCGGCATAGCCCGCTGCTAGAATGTTCTTGGCCACCCACCGTGCCGCATAGGCTGCTGAGCGGTCGACTTTTGAAGGATCTTTGCCACTGAAAGCACCGCCACCGTGACGACCCATGCCGCCGTAGGTATCGACGATGATCTTGCGCCCAGTTAAGCCGCAATCGCCCATTGGGCCACCAACAATGAACTTTCCGGTTGGGTTGATATGAAACTTAATCTTTGCTTCATCCCAAAGTTCTTCCGGAATCACTGGACGAATCACATGCTTGATGATGTCATTGCGAATAATATCCTGCGTTACCGATTCGGAATGCTGCGAAGAGACAACAACCGTGTCGATGTACTTCGGCGTATCGTTTTCATACGCAACGGTAACTTGGGCTTTGCCGTCAGGGCGCAAGTAGCTGAGCAGACCACTTTTGCGCACCGCCGAAAGTTGTTTCGTAAGCTTATGCGCTAAGGTAATAGGTAGCGGCATCAGCTCTTCGGTTTCACGAATCGCAAAGCCAAACATCATCCCTTGGTCGCCAGCGCCACCGGTGTCAACACCCATCGCGATATCAGGCGACTGCTTATTGATCGTGTTCATGACACCGCATGTTTCATAGTCAAAACCATATTTAGCGCGCGTATAGCCGATTTCACGGATAGTTTCGCGGACGATCTCAGGAATATCAACATAGCATGTGGTCGTAATTTCTCCCGCCACAATAGCGAGCCCGGTCGTAACCATAGTTTCGCAGGCCACGCGCCCTTCAGGATCTTTGGCAAAAATAGCATCAAGGACAGCATCAGAAATCTGATCGGATATTTTATCGGGATGCCCTTCGGTCACCGATTCCGAGGTAAAGAGGCGAAAACTCATGGGAGAACTCCTTCCTGAGACTGATTTTGCGTAAGTACCAACGACGCTCCCTGCACTGAGAGAAAGGCACCGTTCAGCGTTTGATTGAGCGATTGCGCTAATGACTCGGGAGCCACGCGACTATCAAAAAGCATCCGAAGCGTTCCATCGGAGGCGCGATCAACTTGTTGTAACGTCAGATACGATTGCGGAGAGGTTGCACTGAGTAAGGTAAGGAAATACGAAGGTGCGGCGACAGATGCTGGAATGATAACCATAAGGTGCTGAGCGGTACTATTTCCGGTAGACTGAAAGAGCTGAGAACGCAGGCGGTTTTGATCAATGTCCCACTGGATGGTAGCACGGTAAGCCACTTTACCCGCTACGACCGTTCCCACCTGATAGCCTCGGATCGGAAGCGAATCAGGCCGTGCCAGAACCTGTTCATTCCAGAAACGGCGAAACTGTTCTGGCGTTTCCGCCATTTGAATCAGCAACGTGGCAAATGCTTTCTGCCGACTACGGGCGACCGCTTCCGTAGAAGCGTCCCCCTGAAATGTCATTGGCACAACCCCTTCGGCAACTATCATTGCCCCGCACGCTGGGAATGCAATGGCCAACGTGCAGCACAGCGCCAACCCAAACGTACGGGGAAATATCATCGGATTATACCAGTTCGAATTGGTTGAAGAAAAATGCAATTTCTATCGCTGCATTTTCTTCAGAGTCAGAACCGTGAACCGAATTTTCGCCAATGCTCAGCGCGAATTCTTTGCGAATCGTACCCGCATCTGCTTGAGCAGGGTTGGTTGCGCCCATCAGGTCGCGCCATTTAGTGAACGCATTGTCTGCTTCCAGTACTACGGCAACGATAGCGCTCCGGCTCATAAACTCGGTCAGTTCGCCGAAGAATGGGCGGGCGCTGTGCACCGCATAAAACTTCTGCGCGTCTTCGAGTGACAGTTTCATTTTTTTCAAACCGACAATCTTGAATCCCGCTTCTTCAATACGCGCGAGGATTTTGCCGGTGAGTCCGCGCTCAACCGCATCAGGCTTAATCATTCCAAACGTTCTGCTCATGAAATCTCCTTACATTTACAAAAACTTGTACTCCCGCAATAGGGAGACAAAATCATTTTCGACGGGGAACAATGAAACGCTCGTACACCGAACCAATCGTATGACACTCCATACAGAGCAGATAATGCTCTTGATAGCGCCGCCCGCAACTGGTGCACTCAAAGTATTCATTGTCAGAATCGGCGCACTCTAGCAAGAGAGAGGCCGCTTTGTCAAAGTCTCCATCACGGTAATAGAGCCTTGCCAGCGTGGTGGCAACGGCGGTACTGGTTTGTCCTGCCCCGCGCGCTTCGTACAAAAGCGTAAAGGCTTCCTGTTGCTCTTCAATCTCATACAGGTAAAATGCAAAATGTTCCAGCGTGATGCTCTCACGCGGAAACAGCGTCAACCGTTTCTGGTAGCGATCCTTCACAAAAGAGGAACCAAGCTCCCCCCCGTAGGCATCTTCCAAGAGCGGGTAAATCAGTTCGCCGACCAGATGAGGCGAAGCCAGCGCAATATCAAGGTACGCAGCCCCTTTTTTAGGCGATTCCGCCAACTCGCGCGCATACTCCAGATTGATGAAAAAATTCTCCTGATGGTGCTTCAATCCAGCTTTCAGGTGGCTACGTTCTTTGGTGCGCTGATAAAGCAAGTAATAGAACAAGGCAATTTCAAGCTGAAACGATTCGCCGCTTAGCTTCGCAATTCGCTTGTAGCACTCAATCGCCGGCTCGTAATCGGTGAGCAGGATATGGATTTCCAGCAAGAGCACTTGCGCTTCCAATGACTCGATCAACCCAAGGTATTCCTGCAGTGATTCTTTGGCACGATCATACAAACCAGCCGCCTTGTAATCACGCGCCAGTTCCAGCAGTGAGCGGGCAAACACATCGCGATCCGTCCCGATTTGCAAAGTTTTGTGTATTTTGATGGCCTTTCCAGCACACTGGGGTCATAGCTGTTTCCTGATCTAGGTGACCATCCTAGCACAGGGGGATCGATCCTCTAGAGTCGACCTGCAGGCATGCAAGCTCTGCATTAATGAATCGGCCAACGCGCGGGGAGAGGCGGTTTGCGTATTGGGCGCTCTTCCGCTTCCTCGCTCACTGACTCGCTGCGCTCGGTCGTTCGGCTGCGGCGAGCGGTATCAGCTCACTCAAAGGCGGTAATACGGTTATCCACAGAATCAGGGGATAACGCAGGAAAGAACATTCGGGCAGCGTTGGGTCCTGGCCACGGGTGCGCATGATCGTGCTCCTGTCGTTGAGGACCCGGCTAGGCTGGCGGGGTTGCCTTACTGGTTAGCAGAATGAATCACCGATACGCGAGCGAACGTGAAGCGACTGCTGCTGCAAAACGTCTGCGACCTGAGCAACAACATGAATGGTCTTCGGTTTCCGTGTTTCGTAAAGTCTGGAAACGCGGAAGTCAGCGCCCTGCACCATTATGTTCCGGATCTGCATCGCAGGATGCTGCTGGCTACCCTGTGGAACACCTACATCTGTATTAACGAAGCGCTGGCATTGACCCTGAGTGATTTTTCTCTGGTCCCGCCGCATCCATACCGCCAGTTGTTTACCCTCACAACGTTCCAGTAACCGGGCATGTTCATCATCAGTAACCCGTATCGTGAGCATCCTCTCTCGTTTCATCGGTATCATTACCCCCATGAACAGAAATCCCCCTTACACGGAGGCATCAGTGACCAAACAGGAAAAAACCGCCCTTAACATGGCCCGCTTTATCAGAAGCCAGACATTAACGCTTCTGGAGAAACTCAACGAGCTG
>NZ_AWNK01000014.1 GCF_000469585.1 Chrysiogenes arsenatis DSM 11915 | reverse complement strand
GTCACCAACGGCATTCACATTCTCTCATGGCTCGCCAAAGATATGCGCGATTTACTTGGGCGTTACTTGGGCGAACGGTGGGTGGAAGCGCCGGATAACCGTGATTTATGGAAGCGAGTGAAACGGATTCCCGATCCCGAACTGTGGCATGTGCGCGAAAGTTTGCGGCGTCAACTCGTGGTATATGCGCGTCGCCGTTTGCGCGAGTCGATGGAAAAGCGGGGAATGTCAAAAAGCGAATTGGCCGTTGCGGACGAGGTACTTGACCCTTCAGCCCTAACTATCGGTTTTGCTCGTCGTTTTGCCACGTACAAGCGGGGCAACCTGCTGTTCCGCGATATTCCACGGCTAAAGAAAATATTGATGGATGTCGATCGCCCTGTGCAGTTTATCTTTGCGGGGAAAGCGCACCCACGCGATGACGGCGGCAAGAATATCATCAAAGATATCGTCCACACAATTCGTGATGCCGACTTCCGGCATAAAATCGTTTTCCTAGAAGATTACGATATCAGCCTTGCGCGGAAACTGGTCGCTGGCGTTGATTTATGGCTGAATAATCCGCGCCGCCCACTCGAAGCATGCGGAACGTCGGGCATGAAGGTTACACCGAATGCCGGCCTAAATATGAGTATTCTTGATGGCTGGTGGGAAGAAGGGTATAACTCTGAAGTAGGTTGGGCCATTGGCGTACCCGAAATTTACGACGACCCGGAATATCAGGATGAAGTAGAAAGCAACGCCATTTACACTCTCCTTGAAAAAGAGATCCTGCCGACGTTCTACGATCGTTCGGCCGACGGCATTCCGCGCCGCTGGATTCAATTCGTGAAAGAAGCCATGACGCAATTGCTCCCTGTGTTCAATACGAACCACATGGTGGAAAATTACACGAACCATTTTTATCTCAATGCCAGCATCAACTGGAACCAGTGCGAATACGATAATTTTGCCCATGCGCGAGCTGTTGCGGCGTGGCACCAACGTGTCCTGCAACATTGGCATGAAGTGTGCGTAACCGATGTCAAAGTCGAACATACACACGACACGCTGGGCGTTGGTGAATCGGCCAAAATTACAGCGGAAATATCGCTGGGTACGTTGGCGCCGACTGACATCATTGTCGAAGTGTATTATGGTAAGGTAGAATATTCTGGAAATATCATTCATGGTAAGAGTGAGTGGTTGAGTAACGTTGAGTCCCTTGGAGATGGTCGGTATCGTTTTACCGGCACATTGGCGTGTGATCGGAGCGGTCGCTTTGGTTGTACCGTCCGTGTGCTGAATAATTCACCGCTTGATATTCGTCGTCTCGATGTGGCTCCATTAATTTGGTGGTGATAGGGTATGGGTAGAGAATCTCGTTTTGAGTGGATCGGTGTCGCAACGATAAGCGCGGCGTTGATCGCAGTATTATGTTGGGTTGTATTTACGTCGCCAGTGGGTAAGACGCTGGCGACTGGCGAGAGTAACGACGATATGCTGGCGGGCACTGTTGCTCCGCCAGCCTTGCGCGTTGTCCCTGATGCCGATGAGTATTTGGCGATGATAGATCTGGAAAGCGGGGTCGTTCCACCGCTAACAATGGAAAGTCTCCCACCAAATCTTGAGTTGCTACCCGTTCCGCAGAAAAAAGAGGCGTTCATTAAGCTTTTGTTGCCGCCAATTTTGCGTGCGAACGAGCAATACGCCTTGCTACGCGAACAAATTCAGCACGGGATATTTGATGATTCCTTGTATGAAGAGTTCAAACTCAACCCAGATGACGGGGTAGAAAAGCTATTGCGGCGGGTTGACACCATTCCGGTGAGCCTCGTGTTGGCGCAAGCAGCCATAGAGTCGGCTTGGGGAACCAGCCGCTTTGCGATGGAAGGGAATAACATCTTCGGTCACTGGACGTATCTTGTCGGTCAAGGGATGGTTCCCGCTGGGCGCGAAGGAGGAAAATCCCATGAATTGCGCATTTTTGAATCACTCGAAGACTCTGTTCAAGCGTATTTTTACAACCTGAACACCAATCGGGCGTACAAGGAATTTCGCGAAGCGCGCGAAGTGACCCGCAATCCGCTCGAACTGGCACAGCATTTACGTCGTTATTCCGAACTCGGTGAAGAGTACGTCGAAATGGTGCAACGCATTATCGACTACAATAATTTCCAGGGATACGATCCGCTCCGTTTGCTAGCGGGCGCCCAGCACGAGTGGGAATAACGAGGAGGATCGATTGTATCAGCTTTACGTAGTAAGCCTTGGGTGCTCGAAGAATCTGGTCGATACCGAGCGGATGCTCGCACGTTTGATCCCCTATCCATTGACCATTACTGATACGCCGGAAAAGGCGCATATTATTTTTATCAATACCTGTGGTTTTATCAACGATGCGAAAGATGAATCCATCAATGCTATCGTTGAGCACGCTCAGTATAAGCAAGATGGTGTCTGCCAGATATTGATTGTTGCGGGATGCCTTGTGAAATTGCATCGCGATGAACTCGCCATCGAGCTTCCCGAAGTTGATATTTTCATCGACACCAGCGAAGATCAAATGGCACAAATCGGGATGTTTATTGAACAGAAATTCCCCCACCTGTGCGCCGATCCTGAACGCCATACGCTGGCACCCGCCGGTGGGCGATTATTGACCACACCGGAGTACACGGCGTACCTGAAGATTGCCGAAGGGTGCGACAATCTCTGCACCTACTGCGTCATCCCGCAAATTCGTGGTGCCTATCGTTCCGTGCCGCTAGAATCGCTGGTTGATGAAGCGACAGCACTTGTGGCCGCGGGTGTTAGGGAGTTGGTGCTCATCAGCCAGGATTCAATCGAATATGGCATTGACCTGTATGGCAAACGCTCATTGGCCACCCTTCTGAAAGCACTGTGCGCCATAGATGGGCTCGTGTGGATTCGCGTCCTCTACACCTACCCCAACCATTTCGATGAAGCGCTGATTCAGACCATCCGCGATGAACCGAAAATCTGCAAATATCTAGATATTCCTATTCAACACATGAGTGATACCGTTTTGAAGCGGATGGGGCGGAATATCACGGGGAACGACATACGGCGCTTGCTCCAGACGCTCTGCGCGGAGATTCCTGACGTTTCACTCCGCACCACCTTGATGGTTGGTTTTCCGGGAGAGAGCGAAGCTGACTTTCAGCTATTAGCCGACTTTGTTAACGAAGGGGCATTTGACCATGTCGGCGTGTTCGCCTATTCCGACGAAGAACATGCTGCGTCGCGCAAACTCCGTGGCAAGGTAGATCCAAATACCGCGCAACAACGGCTAACTCATTTGATGCAGCTCCAACAAGTGGTAAGCGCCACTCGGAATCAGCGCCATGTGGGCTGCCGCTATCCGGTACTGATTGAAGGGTTGAGCGATGAAACCGATTTGCTCTTGCAAGGGCGGGCTCCCTTTCAAGCGCCAGAGGTTGATGGGAAAGTATTGATCAACGATGGTCGCGCCGCAATCGGAGATGTCGTGATGGTTGAAATTACTGAAGCACTGCCATACGATTTATTGGGGCATATTATTGACGAGTAGATACTTTACGCCCGACGAGTCACACTGGATGGAACTAGCAATCCAGCACGCTTGGCAAGCCTATGAACGGGGCGAAGTCCCCGTCGGGGCGGTGATAGTGCAAGAAAATCGGTTGATTGCGGCTGATGGGAACCGGCGGGAAGAGTGGAACGATCCAACTGCTCATGCCGAAATCGTGGTCATGCGTGCGGCGAGTCAGGTGCTCGGGAGTTGGCGGCTGGCCAAGTGCCATCTTTTCGTAACGCTGGAGCCATGTTTAATGTGTGGTGGAGCAATCATCGGGGCGCGGATACCGCGCCTCTATTACGGGTGTCACGATCCAGCCTATGGCGCGGTATCGTTGTATCAAATGTGTATGGATAGTCGCCTAAATCATGCGGTCGATACGCGGACGGGGTTAATGGAAGCGCAATGCCGCGAACCACTGGAGCGATTCTTTCAGCAAAAGCGGCAGTAACCGTCTAAGTCCGTAATAGCTGCCGCGTCTCCTCCGTTCGAGATGGCAAGTGAACGCTACGAGAGCTTTCAGCGACCAGTCAAAAGAGCTTCTGCCTCACTGGTCCACCCCTCTTCACCAATCAACTTCACAAACGAGCAGCGATTTACTTCGCTCCGTTCGCACCGTCCATCTGCTACCTTACGATATTTATAGAGAGTTTGTTCATTTTCGTTTCCGATAGGGATCAGCAAAATCCCATGAGGAGCGAGTTGGCGTAACAACGAAAAAGGTTGTTGATTCCCGCCGGCGGTAACCATAATCCGATCATACCGCATGGCTTCATCAGCCGCTTTCGTGCCATCGGCTATCTTAACAGAAACGTTTTCCACACCAAGCGCACTCAAGTTGGCAATAGCGCGCCACGCAAGTTCCGGTATCCGTTCAATGGTATACACTTCGGCAGCGAGTTTCGCCAGTATAGCGGCTTGATATCCACTTCCCGTCCCTATTTCCAGCACGCGCTCGGCTCCAGTCAGTTCCAGCTCTTGTGTCATCAACGCCACCATCGACGGTTGCGAGATAGTTTGCCCGAATCCAATCGGAAGCGGGATATTCATGTACGCCCGGCTGTCAAGCGCAGGGTCAACAAAATGGTGACGAGGAACCGTGGCGAGGGCATCAAGCACACGCGCGTCATGCACTCCGGCAGGAATAATGTAGCGGCGGATCAGGTTTTGGCACGCGGTTTGGAACATCCTATCCCTTTTAAATTCGTAATGGATTATAGCCAAGGAGTTTCAGTCGATTGGCAACGGTTTCGAGTTCAGTACTCTCTAACGTTGGGGTAATCACGGCGTAGACGACCGAAGTATCGTAGTCGGAAATGATTTTAACACGATTGTAGCGGATAGAACGAGCAAGGTCGGCGGCGCGCTCTTTATCAAAAAAAATCGAACTAGCAGGATAGTATTTGTCTTCAATACGGACAACATGGTCGAGCAGCAGTTTTTCGCGCACACTTTCCGCCATCTGACCGGTAGCATAGCCATCGACGATGACACGATATCCAAAGCGATCACTAAGAGTCTCCTGAACTTGCAGTCGCCAGCCAAAAACAGCGGCAATTTCATCGATAACCGCGGCGGCCTTGGAGCGATCAAAAGCAAAATAAATCTGTAGCCGTGTACCGATTGGCACTTCATGTGGTAACGAGCTCGTAGGGAGATATGGATCTTCGCGGGCGACGAGGGCAAAACTCCCCACCGGTTCGCCTATTGACGACGTTATTTCCTGTGAGCGATGCACTTGCTCAACCATTTCAATAGTAATCCCTTGCGGCAGTTCAGGAACTTTTTTTCCACCTGATAAAAGTACGCCGAAGATGATCCCAAGCGCTGCGGCACTGAGAGCAACGCGCGTGAGCTGTTGCCGGAAAAGCCGTACGGTCATGGCAATTTTTTCGCTCGTAGACGCCGCAAGAAACGCCTTGTGCCACTCTGGATACACATAGCGCTGTAAAAACTTTTTTAGCGAAAACGGCTCTTTCTCGCCAAGCGCAGAATCAACAATCTCCTGATAGCTTTTCTGATAGTAATTAAGGAGATTCGACTGGCGCATAGATAACTCCGCTTAATTTGCAATGGTCAGCACTTGGCCTGGTGTGATACGTGTGCCAATGTTATTCGCCTTCTGGATATTATTAACGGTTGTGCCAAAACGTTGCGCTATCTGGTAGAGTGAATCGCCAGGGCGCACCTCATACTTCACAACTGCGGCTGCTTTGGACGGTTGTTTCACGGAAGCTGCTGTCGGTGTGGCTTGCTTTGTTCGTGCTGGCGCCACTGTTGCTTTTGCGACTTGCTTGGATGTGGTATTCGATGTGGGCTTTGCGGCAACAGGGGTTACCGTTTTGGGAGTTTGTACAGCGGCCACTTTGGTTACGGGTGCTTTTGGGGCACTCTTTGATGGTGCCGTTACATGCGTTGCACTGGAAGGAGCCGCCTTGGCAGATGCCACTGCAGCAGTTGAGGAAGCTCTCCCTGGTTCGGCAAGCGATGGGATCAAAACAACTTGACCGACACGCAAGAGATCGCCCTTCATATTGTTCGCTTTGCGAATTTCGGCAATTGATGAGGTGTAGCGACGGCTGAGTACATGGAGCGAGTCGCCACTTTTAACCGTATGGCGTACCCACGCAACACGCTGATGACTTGGGATATCCTGCAACGCGCTGGCGACACGCTGGGAGTATCCGGCAGGGAGCTTGAGATGGTACTGCGAGTTTGGTGGAGTAACAAACCCATTTAGCTCAGGATTAAGCTCTTTAAGCTGGTTAAGCGTTAGGCCAGTAATGTCGGCCAAAACGCGCAGGCTAGTGGGTTGCGCAACGTTCAGCAGGTCAGGTTGATATGTCTCTTTGGGAGCGGCAACGCTCAAGCCATACTTAGCCGGATCGTTCGCTATCATGATCACCGCCAAAATAGAAGGGACGTAATTACGGGTTTCGGCGGGGAGGTTGGTGAGCGCCCAGAAATTACGGCTGCCGGAGCGGCGAATTTCGCGTCGCACACGTCCTTCGCCACAATTGTAAGCGGCCATCGCCAAATACCAGTCGTTAAACATTCCGTGCAAGTCGCTCAAGTATCGTGCAGCAGCGCGAGTGCTTTTTACCGGATCGCGCCGTTCATCTACCCACCAGCTCGCTTCCATGCTGTAGTGTTCACCAGTCGCTTTCATGAATTGCCACATGCCAGTTGCTCCGACGCGTGAAACGGCGGCAGGGTTAAAGGCACTTTCAACCATCGCGAGATAGGCGAGCTCTTCGGGAACACCTTCTTCGCGAAAAATCTTTTGGATCATCGGTAAGTAGTACAGGCCAAGCTCAAGGCGACGCTCGGTGCCACGGTTATTGCGGGTATAAAATTGAATAAACCGTTCGACTTGCTCGTTCATAACAAGGGGAATGCCGGAGCCATGACGGAGATCATTGTCAGAATAGACAATCGACTCGCCAATAGCACGATTTCCTTGGGGGAGCTTCAGCGATGAGATAGCATAGGCAACCTTGGTCTCAGGCTTTACGCTGACACTAGGGCGCGATCCGATCGGATGACGGTACCATGAAGCACTGCGCGCAAGATAGTCAGGCGGTGCTTGTTGTGCATTCCACCCTTTATAGAGTTCATCTTGCGGCAAGAACGGCTGACGCAGTGTTTCTGCTTGATGCAAGGCACCTGAACAGCCCGACAGGGCCGCGGCTGAAGCAAGTGATACAAGGAAGAGGATGTGGTTACGCCTCATGCTCTTTGTTCCCTCCCGTTCGCTGACGTATTTTTAAGACGATTGGAATATTGTACAGGTCGTAGGCATCTCGTATCGTATTCGTCAGATAACGCTCATAACTAAAGTGGACGGCATCTGGATAGTTAAAAAACAGGACAACGATCATGGGATTCGTAGCAATTTGAGTGCCATAGTAAAACTTAATCCGTCGTCCATTGGTATGGACGGGCGGCTGGTGTTTGGCAATCGCACCTTGAATCAATTCGTTGATCTGCGAGGTCGAAATGCGTGTGGAAGCTTTGTGATACATGTCGCGCGCAAGATCGAAAATTTTGCGTACGCGCTGCCCGGTAAGCGCAGAAAGGAAAAGAATTTCCGGCTTTGACGAAAACTTAAAGCGCGCGTCGATATCTTTTTCAAATTCGCGGTAAGTCATGGTCTCTTTTTCGACCAAATCCCACTTATTTACCGCAATAATGACTGGCCTTCCTGCATCCCATGCGTATGAGGCGACTTTAAGGTCCTGATCGGTAATCCCCTCTTGCGCATCTATCACCAACACAACGACATGCGATTCTTCAATAGCATTCAAACTGCGTAAAACGCTATATTTCTCAAGGTGTTCGCTGTACGCTTTTGACTTACGACGGATACCCGCCGTGTCGAGCAAGATGTAATCTTGTTCGTTATAGGTCAGGCGAGTGTGCGTGGTGTCGCGAGTCGTTCCTGCAATGGGTGAAGCAACCACGCGCTCTTTACCGCATATTTTATTGATCAGGCTCGACTTCCCTACATTCGGCTTGCCAATAATGGCAATGCGAATGGCGTTGTCCTGTTCCCGTTCATCGTTCGTGCAAAAATCAGCCGTAAGGTCGTTCATTAAATCGGTTACACCAAGTCCGTGGGTAGCAGAGATAGCGTAATACTTGTCGATGCCAAGTTGATAAAAGTCGAGCAGTTGCTGCTCGCGCTTGTCGTTATCAACTTTATTGATAACCACGTATAAGTTTTTTTCACGGCGGCGCAATAAGTCCATCACGGCAAAATCGTCGGGAGTAATCCCATCTTTGGCGTCGAGCAGAAAAATAATCTGATCCGCTTCTTCTATGGCGACTTTGGTTTGCTCGACAATAGCAGTGCTCATATCTTCGCGACTGTGCAGCTCAAAGCCACCGGTGTCGACAATCGTAAAAGGTTTCTCATCCCACTCGACATCGTGATAATTGCGGTCACGGGTGACTCCGGGGATATCTTCGACAATCGCAACTCGTTTGCGGACAATACGATTAAAGAGTGTTGACTTGCCGACATTCGGGCGACCGACGATACAAACCATAGGCTTTTTCATGCAGTTGTGTTCCTTGTGAGATATTCAATACGTTCAACCAGCAGATAAATTTGTTCATACCCTATACTGGTCGTTTTTAGTGTGTAATCTAATGTTGCAGCTTCTTCCATGAGTGCTTCGCAGGCAGCAAAGCTCAAGGCATCGGTGCAGCTTTTGTACTGCGGCACAGAATACGGGCTTATGCCTGCGGTTGGAAAATCGGCACGAGTGCCAAGGAGCTTTACCATATACAGACGCGCCAATTCGTAAACAAAGGCGTTTGCGATGGTAAACATATCCTCAGAAAGTTCCATTTGCTGAATCTGACGGAGCACTTCCAGCTTTTTTCCTTCCAGAATGTTACGCACCATAGGATATATATCGTAACGCCGCAATGAAGCAATCGNCACCGCCGAGTGCCATTTTATCAATTTCGAGCCGAAGCACTCGCGGATTGTTCCCTATCCGCTCGACAAGAAGCTCCGCAAGATCTTTACGGAGAACTACTTGACGTTCCGCAGCCCACGTAACCACTTGGCGTGAAAGTTCGGCGAGAGTGGGTGGTTTGATCTGCCGTTTCGTGCACTGTTCCAAGAGAATCTTTTCAAACTTTTTCTGTTGCTTTGGCGAATTCACTTTACTGAGATAAAACGCGAGCGCAAAAGAACCACTCTCGCATGCGGCAAGCGCCGCTTCGACAATCTGGTGTGCCTGCCGTGCGCCAATCGGTTCGAGACCGGTGACGAATATCCGCTCGGCTGTTTCGCCAAAAAAGGTTGCTTGCGTGAGTGAAGCAAGTGTTTCCAGCGGTTGCTGGCCACGACAATCAAGGACATCGCACGAGGCTGTTTCACTCCAGAATTCCAATGCTTCGTCTTCTGTTTCGGCGATCAATAGCAGCGGCTTCGTCGTCATAGGTTTACTCAAAACTCTTCCAAATATAACGGGCTAACCTTTCGTGCGCCGTTCGATGGTCAATGCTCACAAACGGCGCATCGGTATAGTCGATACGCTGCTCGTGTACGACCGTAAAACGCTCCTGCACCAGCGCACACTTCAGAGTAAAGCGTTCGCGGTACGAAAGGGGATTGCCGTTGGTATCGCGCCGTTCCACTTCGCTGGCATACGCATCCAATCGACATTGAAGCACACATGCCGCATCGCTTTGGTAACGCGCGGTGGTGACACTTCCGACGGCGTCAATGAGCGCACTCCGAATCAATGCCCCTTGTTCGTGATACGGGGTCATATTTTCGATGGGAGCAACGCCGACAGTGCTCCCACAGGGCGTGGCGACACTTCCTGATGGCTGCAAACGGTAAGCACCACAGCCGCTGATAGACACCAAGAGCACACTGACGGCGATGAAATAAAACGCATGCCTCATTGCGGCTTCACGACGATATTGACCAGTTTATCGGGAACCACCACAACTCTTACGATAGTCATCCCTTTGATGAATTCCTGTACCCGTTCATTGGCAAACGCCATTTGTTCGAGCATATCACGCGCGAGTCCACGCTCAACATCAACTTTGGCACGCACTTTGCCATTTACTTGGAACACCAGCTCGTACGTATCAGCAGTCGCCAACAATGCGTCAAAAACAGGCCATGGTTCGACAGCGAGCAGCGTGGTTTCTCCAAGATCACGCCAGAGTTCTTCGCAGATGTGCGGCACAAACGGGGAGAGGATTTTCAGAAGAGCACGCAACGCATCATTATATACTTGCTTTCCGTCAGACGAACGGTCTTCGAAAGGCGTCATGACATTAACCAACTCCATAGCGGCGGCAATGGCCGTATTAAAGTGGTAGTGACCCGTCATATTATCGGTAACCTTTTTAATAGTGGCGTGTAATTTTTGTTCGAGTTCGCGCACGGCAGCAGATGGGGTGTTTCCATCGCCAGCACCGAGGTAGCGCTGGGGGTCTTCGTGCACGAGTCGCCAGAGGCGACCGAGGAAGCGGTATGCCCCTTCAACGCCAGATTCAACCCATTCAAGGTCTTTTTCAGGTGGAGCCGCAAAGAGAGTAAAAAGCCGAACGGTATCGCATCCAAAACGAGCAATGAGGGCATCTGGGTCGACGACATTCCCAACGGATTTGCTCATTTTACGACCACCAAGCAATACCATGCCCTGCGTTAAGAGACGGCGAAACGGTTCATCGGTGCCGACATAGCCAAGGTCACGGAGAACCTTGTGAAAGAAGCGCGCATATAAAAGGTGCATAACGGCGTGCTCGATGCCACCAATATACTGATCCACATCCATCCAGTAGTTCATCATCTGACGGTTGATGGGCGTGGTCGTGTCTTCCTGGCAAGCGTAGCGGTGATAGTACCAGCTTGATTGGACAAAGGTATCCATGGTATCGGTTTCGCGGCGGGCAGGCTTACCGCAGGCTGGGCAGGCCACATTCACAAACTCAGGAACTGTGGCCAGCGGCGACTCGTTCGCTCCAATCAGCTTTACCCCTTTAGGGAGCGAAACCGGCAGGTGGTCGCTTGGAACTGGTACTACGCCACAATCAGTGCAATGAATCACGGGGATAGGATTTCCCCAGTAACGCTGACGCGATATTCCCCAATCTTTCAGGCGAAAGTTAATGGTAGCTTTCCCTTTATTATTGGTTGCGAGTGCCGTGACGATAGCTTCTTTAGCGGCCTCATTTGGCATGCCATCGAATGCACCGGAGTTAATAAGCTTTCCTTCACCCGTCCACGCAGCGTCAGCAATCCCAACCTCTGATTCTATGACTTCAATCATCGGGATAGCGTATTTGACGGCAAATTCGTAATCACGCTGATCGTGCGCGGGTACGGCCATGACTGCGCCAGTTCCATAGTCCATCAACACGAAGTTACCAAGATATATTGGTATTTCACGCCCATTGATAGGATTCAGCGCATATGAGCCAGTAAAAACACCCTCTTTTTCGCGATCATTCGTGCGGGTGATTTTGTCCTGTTTGCGTACTTTTTCGATAAAGGCAACAACGTCGCCCTCTTCCGCTTTGCCACGACATAAGCTAAGGGCAAGTGGATGTTCTGGCGCCAGCGACATAAAGGTAGCGCCAAAAAGGGTATCAGGGCGCGTAGTAAACACCGTGACAGATTGCTGTATCGCAGGGATATCGAAAATGATCTCGGCACCGAATGACTTACCGATCCAATTGCGTTGCTGCGTCAAAACGCGCTCCGGCCATCCTGCTTCCAGCTGAGCCATATCGTCCAAGAGCTGGTCGGCGTACGCGGTAATGCGAAAGAACCATTGTTCAAGCTCTTTTTTGACCACAACTGATTTATCGCGCCAACACAAGCCATCCTCTACTTGTTCATTCGCGAGGACGGTTTTACATTCATCACACCAGTTTACTTCAGCTTTTTTGCGGTAGATGAGCCCTTTCTCGTACATTTCCAAAAAGAGCCGCTGTTCAAAGGCCGCATATTCTTCAGAGCACGTCGCCACTTCACGCTCCCAATCATAGCTAAGGCCGAGGCGCTGCAACTGCTGGCGCATATGTTGAATATTCGCCCATGTCCACTCTTCAGGGTCGCGATTATGAGCGATAGCAGCATTTTCCGCTGGGAGACCAAAGGCGTCCCATCCCATCGGGTGGAGGACATTAAATCCACGCATCCGCTGAAAGCGCGAAATAGCATCGCCAATAGCGTAGTTGCGCACGTGCCCCATATGGATGTTGCCTGAGGGATAGGGAAGCATTTCGAGACAGTAAAACTTCTGTCGGGAAGGGTCGGGAAGTGCGCGGAACGCGTTATTGGCGTTCCATGTGCTTTGCCATTCAGCTTCAATGCGCTGAAAATCATATTTTTTGGGTTCAGACATGTTACAGGAAACCTCATCAGAAATTGTTCAACTATCCATATATAGCAGAAAAAAAAGAGGAGCACTACCGGATAGGTAATGCGATATGAAAAATAAGATCACAACAGAGAGATGGGCACGAAAAGGCCTGGATGCTTTTGAAAAAGTAGTTGACAGCGAATTGAGCCGTGTTATATAAGTCGCCTGTTTTTTGCGAACGCCCAAGTAGCTCAGGTGGTTAGAGTACGTCCTTGGTAAGGACGAGGTCGGCGGNGTCGTTTATTCGGTATCTATTCATATTCGAGGAGGATTTTTTAGTTATGGCAAAAGCGAAGTTTGAGCGTAACAAGCCGCACGTAAACGTTGGTACTATTGGTCACGTTGACCATGGAAAAACTACATTAACTGCTGCAATCACAACAGTTCTTTCTACTATCGGTGGCGCGGCTGCAATGGCCTACGATTCTATCGATAAGGCTCCTGAAGAAAGAGAGCGCGGGATCACTATTTCAACAGCTCACGTTGAGTATGAAACCCCAATCCGTCACTATGCTCACGTTGACTGCCCAGGTCACGCGGACTACGTAAAGAACATGATCACTGGTGCCGCTCAGATGGACGGAGCCATTCTGGTTGTTTCTGCTGCTGACGGCCCAATGCCACAGACTCGTGAACACATCCTGCTTGCCCGCCAGGTTGGCGTACCGAAGATGGTAGTTTTCATGAACAAAGCCGACATGGTTGACGATCCTGAACTGATCGAACTCGTTGAAATGGAAATCCGCGAACTCCTTACCGAGTACGGCTTCCCTGGAGACGACACTCCGATCATCGTTGGGTCAGCACTGAAAGCACTCGAAAATCCAAACAGCGGTGAATGGGCCGACAAAATCCACGAGCTCATGAAGGCCGTTGACGAGTACATCCCAACCCCTGAGCGTGATATCGAGAAGCCACTCCTTATGCCTATTGAGGACGTATTCTCAATTTCAGGTCGCGGTACGGTTGTTACTGGTCGTATCGAGCGCGGTATCGTTAAGGTTCAACAGGAAGTTGAAATCGTTGGTATTCGCGACACCGTGAAAACAATTGTTACGGGCGTAGAAATGTTCCGTAAACTGCTCGACCAAGGTCAAGCAGGCGACAACGTTGGCCTTCTGCTTCGCGGCACGAAGCGTGACGATGTTGAACGCGGTCAGGTTATCGCAGTTCCAGGTTCTATCAAGCCACACACTCGCTTTGAAGCAGAAGTATACGTACTGACCAAAGAAGAAGGCGGACGTCACACTCCATTCTTCTCTGGCTACCGTCCACAGTTCTACTTCAGAACAACTGACATCACTGGGATCGTAACGCTTCCAGAAGGCACCGAGATGGTTATGCCTGGCGACAACCTAAAAGTTGTTGGCGAGCTGATCCACCCAATTGCAATGGAAGAAGGCTTGCGCTTCGCTATCCGTGAAGGCGGTAGAACTGTTGGCGCTGGTGTTGTTACCAAGATTCTTGCGTAATAAACCCTTTTGACGATTTAAATATCTTATGGGTGCGTCGATAGAAATCGGCGCACTCCATTTTTTTGTGAGCTGGAGACAATCATGAGAGACATCATTCAAATGGGCTGTGAAGAGTGCAAGAACAAGAATTACAGCACCACAAAGAACAAGAAGACCATGTCAGGGAAACTTGAACTGAAAAAGTACTGTAAGTTCTGCAAACGCCACACCCTGCATAAGGAAATGAAGTAATTACTATCGAACTTTTCGTGAGTTTGGTGCAAAGGTTAAAACAATGAAGCCTGTTGAGTTTTTGCAAAGTGTTAAGACGGAATTTGGGAAGGTAGTCTGGCCTAAAAAAGACGAAGTAAAGGGAATGACGGCGGTTGTGCTCATACTGACAGCCTTTATGTCAGTATACTTCTTTGTACTTGATACCGCCCTGTCACGCGCTGTGCAGTCACTTCTCGGGTAAATGAGGGGCTTATGTCTTTGGCTTGGTATGTAGTTCACACATATTCGGGGTATGAAAACAAAGTAAAAGAAGCGCTTGAAGAGCGAGTTAACAGCTTGGTCTTGCATGACGAAGTGACGCAAATTCTTATCCCGACGGAAAACGTAGCCGAATACAAGGGTGGCAAAAAGAAAATTATCACCCGCAAACGCTATCCTGGCTACATCTACGTCCAGATGGAAATGAATAAAACTACATGGCACGTCGTCAAGAACATCCCTAAAGTTACCGGCTTTATCGGTGGCACAAAGCCTGTCCCTATTCCGGACAGCGAAGTGCAAAAGCTGATCGAAAGTGACAATCGCCTCGTAGAAGCGAAAGTCATTTTCGCCATAGGTGATCGGGTTGACGTTGTAGAAGGGCCATTCCACGGATTCAATGGCGTGGTGACTGAAGTCAACAGCGAGCGCCGTCGCATTAAGGTAAACGTCAGTATTTTTGGGCGCGAAACTCCAGTGGAGTTCGAATACACCCAAATTCAAAAGATATAAGTAGTCCATAGGGCTACACGGAGGAAAGCATGGCTAAAAAAGTCATTGGACAGATCAAGCTGCAAATCCCTGCTGGGGCAGCGAACCCTTCACCCCCAGTCGGTCCGGCATTGGGTCAAAAGGGCGTCAACATTATGGCGTTCGTGAAAGAGTTTAACGCTCGCACGGAAGCACAAAAAGGGACTATCATCCCTGTTATCATCACTGTTTATGAAGACCGCTCATTCTCCTTCATCACCAAAACTCCGCCTGCTGCTGTGCTCTTGATGAAAGCTGCTGGTATCCCAAAGGGATCTGGCGAGCCGAATCGCAACAAGTGTGGCAAGGTTACCCGTCAACAAATCCGGGAAATTGCAGAGTTAAAACTTCCTGATCTTAACTGCTATACCGTTGATGTCGCCATGACGATCATCGAAGGTTCTGCCCGCAGTATGGGTCTTGAGATCGTGGAATAAGGAGAAAATCATGGCAAAACACGGCAAAAAATTCGCCAGCGCTCTTGCGAAAGTAGATCGCGAAAAGCAATATACACTTGACGAAGCAATAGAACTTTGCAAATCCCTCTCTTTTGCTACCTTCGCTGAAAGTATGGATGTCGCAGTAAACCTTGGGGTTAACCCTAAGCACGCAGACCAGATCGTACGTGGCTCAGTTGGGCTACCACACGGCACGGGCAAAGTTGTTCGCGTATTGGTATTTGCCAAAGGCGAAAAGGAAAAAGAAGCAGCTGACGCTGGCGCCGATTATGTTGGTGGCGATGAACTGGCTACCAAAATTCAAGGCGGATGGCTCGACTTCGATAAAACCGTTGCAACTCCAGATATGATGGGCGTTGTGGGTAAACTTGGCCGCGTACTCGGGCCGCGTGGCATGATGCCAAACCCGAAACTCGGCACCGTAACCTTCGACGTTGCAAAAGCGGTAAAAGACCTCAAAAGCGGGATGATTGAGTACCGTACCGATAAAGCCGGTATTATCCACGCTCCTGTCGGGAAAGTCGCTTTTGAAGTTGACAAGCTTCGCGAGAATGTGTTAGCTCTTCTCGAAGCTTTGGTGAAAGCCAAGCCTGCTGCCGCAAAAGGAACGTATGTGAAAGCCATCACCCTGACTTCAACCATGGGTCCTGGCATTCGTATTGATGTTCAATCGGTCTTGCAGAGCCTGTAATCAACCGAGCATACAACTGAATAGGGTATCAAAGAACTCGGTGTTTACTTAAATGCGCAAGCGGCCGAGGGAGATGCGAAAATAAATCGACCGATGCCCCCTGAGATTTCTTTGGGGGTATTTTCGTGGGGAGTAATTTTTGAACCAGCAAGTATTAGAAGCAAAGAAACAACTTGTCAACGAACTGCAAACGAAAGTTACTGAGCAGTCAGCTGTCATTTTGTGCAGCTACCAAAAGTTGACGGTAGCGCAAGTGAGCGAGTTTCGTGTTGAACTCCGTAAACTTGGCGCTGAGTACAAAGTCATCAAGAATACGATGATTCGCCGCGCATTTTCTGAAGCCAAAGGGCTTGATCAGTACCTTCATGGTACAACAGGTGTGATATTTGTGGGAAGCGACCTCGCAGCGGTAGCAAAATACACCACGAAGTTTGTCAAAACCAGCAATGAAGCACTGAATATTAAGTGCGGAATTCTTGACGGAAACGTCCTGAGCGCGAGCGACATTGTGAAAATTGCCGACCTGCCACCACGCGAAGTGCTCCTTGCACGTTTGCTTGGCAGCATGAACGCTCCTGTGACGAACTTCGTTGGCGTTCTTGCCGCAGTTCCGCGCAAATTTCTTTATCTGCTTAACGCACGGAAAGACCAACAGGGTGGCGCAGCGTAAGCTGACCAACCAACTGCATTATTTTTGCCAGTTTAGATTTTCAGCATAATATTTGGAGGATTTTCATGTCTATTACTAAAGAACAGTTCATTTCGTACCTTGAAAACATGACCGTGCTTGAGCTTGCTGACCTTGTTAAAGAACTTGAAGAGAAGTTCGGAGTTAGCGCTTCTGCTCCTGCCGTAGCAATGGTTGCTGGCCCTGCTGGTGAAGCTGCTGTTGTTGAAGAAAAAACTTCTTTTGACGTTATCCTTGCGGATGCTGGCGAGAAGAAAATCAACGTTATCAAGGTAGTACGTGAACTCACCGGTCTTGGCTTGAAAGAAGCAAAAGACTTGGTTGAAGCGGCTCCAAAAGCCGTAAAAGAGGGAGCTAACAAAGAGGAAGCTGACTCAATGAAAGCAAAACTCGAAGAAGTTGGCGCTAAAGTAGAGCTGAAGTAATAATTCGCTCACATAACCGGCATTTTACGGCACAGGGGATTGGTTTTTCCATCCCCCTGTGCCTGTTTGTGTTTCTTTTTTCGTACCGTATTGTTTGCCCCGCAATGAGCAACGATACCGATTTTACACTGATAATGAACGTTGCAGGGAGTCACAATGGCTTTAGCACATTCGCATAACAGTCGGGCACAAAAGCGTGAGCGTAAGTCGTTTTCTCGCATTCCGTCTATTCTCGATATTCCCGATTTAACCGCGATTCAGAAAGATTCCTACCGGAAGTTTCTTAATCTGGAGTTTGCCAATCACCAGAACGATGAAGAAATAGGCCTTGAGACTGTCTTTAAAAGCGTCTTTCCTATAGAAGATTATAACTCTACAGCACAGTTGGAGTACATTTCGTACACACTGGGCGAACCGAAATACAGCGTCGATGAGTGCCAGGATCGGGGAGCAACTTTTGCCGCTCCTCTGCGCATTAAAGTGCGCTTGGTGCTTTTTGAAAAGGATGACTCCGGCAGTGCTGCCGAAAGACTCGTTCGTGATGTAAAAGAGCAGGAAGTGTATGTTGGCGAACTGCCACTCATGACGAGCAAAGGTACCTTTATTATCAATGGTATCGAGCGGGTTATTGTCAGTCAGCTGCACCGCTCACCGGGTGTCTTTTTCGAAGACGATGGCGGCAAAAACAGCACCAACGCAAAAGTATTGTATTCATCAAGAATTATTCCGTATCGCGGCTCATGGATAGACTTCGAGTACGATGCGAAAGATATACTCTACGTTCGTATCGATAAAAAACGGAAGTTTCCTGCAACGGTCGTCCTAAAAGCTCTCGGATATCGGGAAAAGGAAATTATTGATTTCTTCTATGACCGTGAATCAATTCACGTCGAAGAAAATGGCACGATCTATAAAATCACCGCACTGGAAAACCTGTACGGCCAAAAGCTGATGAACGATATTGTAAACCCCGAAACCGGCGATATTTTGGTACGGGCGGGTCATAAAATATCACGCGGCAACATCCGTCGCTTAGTCAATGCCAATATATCAAAAATTAAAATTGATCGCCTCGAAGTGCTGCGTGACACGGCTTTCCTTGGGGAAGACATTTACGATCCGCACAGTGGCGAGCAACTTGCTGCATTGAATCAGCCGCTGACTGATGATCTTTTTGATCTCTTTCTTGAGCGTGGCATCACGACGTTTAACCTGCTCTTTATTGATAACATCAAGTCTGATAGCTCCATGCGCGACACCCTGGCACTTGATACGAAAATCACGTCGCCCGAAGAAGCGTTGATCGAAATTTTCCGTAAGATGCGCCCAGGCGAGCCACCGACTATCGAAGCGGCTACGCAACTCTTCGAAAACATGTTCTTTAATCCAAAACGCTACGACTTGAGCAAGGTTGGTCGATTAAAGATTAACCGTCGCCTCAAGCTCAACGTGCCAATGGACATCTGTGTCCTCACGCGGGACGATATCATGCTGGTAGTAAAAACCCTCAACGACATCAAAAACGGGAAAGGGAAAGTCGATGATATCGACCACCTTGGCAACCGCCGCATCCGGAGTGTTGGTGAACTTTTAGAGAACCAGTTCCGTATTGGTTTAGTGCGGATGGAACGTACGGTAAAAGAGCGGATGAGTATTCAGGATCTGGCAGAGCTCTCGCCGCAGGATCTTTTGAACGCCAAGCCAATCGTAGCCGCGATCAAAGAGTTCTTCGGTTCCTCACAGCTCTCGCAATTTATGGATCAAACCAACCCGCTGGCAGAGATCACGCACAAACGCCGCTTGAGCGCCCTTGGACCTGGCGGTCTTACTCGTGAACGGGCCGGTTTTGAAGTGCGCGACGTACACCCAACGCACTATGGCCGGATTTGCCCCATTGAAACGCCGGAAGGACCAAACATTGGTTTGATCACTTCTTTGGCAACCCATGGGAAAATCAACGAGTATGGCTTTATCGAAACACCATACCGTAAAGTTGAAGGTTCACGAGTTACCGACGAAATCCATTACCTCAGCGCCATTGACGAAGCGGGGCAAGTAATTGCTCAGGCGAATGCACCATTGGACGAAAAAGGGTACTTTGTTAACGAGTTGGTTTCGGCTCGTGACGAAGGTGAATTCGTAATGACATCGCCTGAAAACATCACCTATATGGACGTTGCACCAGTTCAAATGGTTTCTGTAGCCGCCGGCCTTATTCCATTCCTTGAAAACGATGACGCCAACCGCGCCCTGATGGGTTCGAACATGCAGCGTCAGGCCGTACCACTGTTGCGCGCACAGGCACCACTGGTAGGGACAGGGATGGAGCGCAAAGTCGCAACCGATAGCGGTGCGGCAGTTGTTGCTCGCCGTGGTGGTAAGGTGGTAAGTGTCGAAGCAGACAAAATCATCGTACACGCTGATGAGTCTGAAATTCGCGAAGGCGAAGGACGCGTCGATATTTACTCACTCGTAAAATTTCGTCGCTCAAACCAGAACACCTGTATTAACCAAAAGCCTATCGTGTATCCTGATATGACGGTAGTAGCTGGCGACGTGCTAGCAGATGGCCCTGCTACCGAACAGGGTGAACTCGCCTTGGGGAAAAACGTCGTCGTCGCCTTCATGCCGTGGATGGGCTACAACTTCGAAGATTCGATTCTGATCTCAGAAAAGATTGTCAACGAAGATGTCTATACCTCGATTCACATTGAAGAATTCGATGTAGAAGCTCGCGACACGAAACTCGGCCCCGAAGAGATCACGCGCGATATCCCCAACGTCGGCGAAGATGCCCTGCGCAACATCGACGACTCCGGTATTATCCGCATCGGTGCCGAAGTAAAGGCTGGCGATATTCTGGTAGGGAAAGTGACTCCGAAAGGGGAAACACAACCTACTCCGGAAGAAAAGCTGCTTCGTGCCATTTTCGGCGAAAAAGCTGGCGATTTCCGCGATGCTTCGCTCACCATTCCACCAGGCATCGAAGGAACCGTTGTCGACGTTAAAGTCTTTACCCGCCGTGGCTCAGAAAAAGATGAGCGGACAAAAGGGATTGAAGACGAGGAACTCAAGAAACTAGACGCCGACTATCACGACGAATGTTCGTTGATCCGTCGCGACCGTCTCAATAAAATTCGCAAACTGCTGATCGGAAAAAAACTTGCCGATCAACTGCTCAGCGAAGGGGTTATTGTCGGCGATGCAGGCGATACCATCACTGCCGAAATGATCGGCCGCCTCACCCTCAACGAACTGCTTGATGTTCCGGTTGAAAGCGCAAGTAATTACGTAAAAACAGCCGAATCTATTCGTGAAATTACTGAAGAACAACTTGAAGCGGCGCACACCGTGTATACCGAGCGTAAATCGCGTGTGAACATGGGCGACGATCTGCCACCAGGTGTTTTCAAGATGGTCAAAGTTTATGTTGCCGTGAAGCGGAAGCTGAAAGTCGGTGACAAAATGGCTGGCCGTCACGGGAACAAAGGGGTTGTCTCGCGCATTCTTCCCGTTGAGGATTTACCGTACCTGCCAGATGGTACGCCGGTTGATATCGTGCTGAATCCACTTGGGGTTCCTTCACGGATGAACGTCGGGCAGATTCTGGAAACGCACCTCGGCTGGGCGGCAAAAGCCCTTGGCCTGCATGTGGCTACACCAGTATTTGATGGAGCAACTGAGCGCGACATTAAAGACCTACTGCAAGCCGCATTTGCTGACGAAAGTGGCCAAACCGTCCTGTACGATGGTCGTACAGGCGAACGGTTCGATCAGGAAGTCACG
The DNA here is from genome assembly GCF_000469585.1 of Chrysiogenes arsenatis DSM 11915. Lineage (NCBI taxonomy): Bacteria > Pseudomonadati > Chrysiogenota > Chrysiogenia > Chrysiogenales > Chrysiogenaceae > Chrysiogenes > Chrysiogenes arsenatis. Next base: position 27,592 of record NZ_AWNK01000014.1, on the reverse strand, counting down.
GTTGGTGTGTTGTATATGCTGAAGCTTCACCACTTGGTCGATAGCAAGATTCACGCCCGCTCAACCGGCCCATACTCGCTGGTAACCCAGCAGCCACTTGGCGGTAAAGCTCAGTTTGGTGGTCAGCGACTTGGAGAGATGGAAGTATGGGCACTCGAAGCGTACGGCGCCGCCCATTGCTTGCAAGAACTCTTAACCGTGAAATCGGATGATGTCCCTGGCCGAACCAAAATGTACGAATCTATCGTAAAAGGGGAGAATATCCTCACGGCCGGTATGCCTGAGTCATTTAACGTTCTGGTGAAAGAGCTTCAGTCGCTGTGTCTGGATCTTGAGCTACTCAATGCTGATGGCACCAAGGCGGTTGCGGCGAAATACGATTTGCCAGACCTCCGGACACCACAGCTTCCTGCAGCAGCGGCAGCGCCTGAGACACCAACGGAAACTGATGGTGAGTAACCATTTTGGTATCGCTTTTTGAACGTGCATAGTGCTGGAGGGCATTTTGGAAATTCATAAGTTTGCTCCGGAGTCGGTAGAACCGATTTCATTTGATGCATTGCGAATCAGTCTGGCATCACCGGAAAAAATTCGCTCGTGGTCTTTTGGCGAAGTAACCAAGCCAGAAACCATCAACTACCGTACGTTTAAGCCGGAAAAGGATGGCCTTTTCTGCGCCAAAATTTTCGGCCCCGTCAAGGACTGGGAATGTAACTGCGGTAAATATAAACGGATGAAACATCGTGGCATCGTGTGCGAAAAGTGCGGTGTCGAAGTTATTCAGTCAAAAGTACGTCGCGAACGGCTGGGTCACATCGAACTTGCCTGTCCAGTGAGCCATGTATGGTTCTTTAAAGGATTGCCAAGCCGCATCGGGACGATTCTCGATATGACTTTGCGCGATCTGGAAAAAGTACTCTATTTCGAAGAATATATTGTCCTGGATGCCATGGGAACTCCCCTGAGTGAACGGACGCTCTTGAACGAAGAAGCCTACTACAAGGCTATTGAAGAGTACGGCTACGGTTCATTCATCGCCGGAATGGGCGCAGAAGCGATTCGTGAAATGCTCGCGGGACTCGATCTCGACCTGCTCACGATTGAGCTGCGCCAGGATCTGGCCGAAGCGACCTCTGTACAAAAGATAAAAAAATTGACCAAACGTTTGCGTGTTGCGGAAGCCTTCCGTAAAAGTGGGAATAAGCCAGAGTGGATGATTCTTGAAGTTATCCCTGTTATTCCACCTGAACTTCGCCCGCTGGTACCACTTGATGGCGGTCGCTTTGCGACGTCAGATTTGAACGATCTCTACCGCCGCGTTATCAACCGTAACAACCGTTTGAAGCGTTTGATGGAGCTTTCGGCGCCTGATATTATCATCCGCAATGAAAAGCGGATGTTGCAAGAAGCGGTCGATGCGCTCTTTGACAACGGCAAACGTGGCCGCGTGTTGCGTGGCCCAAATAAGCGTCCTCTCAAATCGCTCTCCGATATGCTGAAAGGGAAGCAAGGCCGTTTCCGTCAGAACCTTCTTGGAAAGCGGGTCGATTACTCCGGTCGTTCCGTTATCGTTGCGGGGCCTGAACTGAAAATGTGGCAGTGCGGGTTGCCAAAGAAAATGGCGCTCGAACTCTTTAAGCCATTTATCTATAACAAGCTTCAGATGAAGGGATTTGCCTCTACCATCAAAAGCGCTAAAAAAATGGTAGAAAAAAATCGCACGGAAGTATGGGACGTCCTTGAAGAGGTTATTCAAGAGCATCCCGTAATGTTGAACCGCGCTCCAACGCTGCACCGTCTCGGCATTCAGGCATTCGAGCCGATCCTGATCGAAGGAAAAGCGATTCAGCTTCACCCCTTGGTATGTACCGCGTTTAACGCTGACTTTGACGGTGACCAAATGGCGGTACACGTACCGCTTTCTACCCAAGCGCAGCTTGAATGTCGCGTGCTGATGCTCGCGTCGAATAACATCCTTTCACCGGCCAGCGGTAAGCCAGTCACCGTTCCTACACAGGATATCGTACTGGGTTGCTACTATATGTCGCGTGAAAAGAAAAACGCTAAAGGCGAAGGGATGAAGTTCAGTTCGCCTGAAGAGGTTGAAACCGCCCACTCGCTGGGATTGGTCGATATTCACGCGAAAATCACCTGCCGTGTTCGTGGTGAACGCTACGAGACGACAGTTGGCCGTGTCAAGTTTTCGGAAATTCTCCCTGCTCAACTCAGCTTTGCGTCAGCGAACCGCGTGTTGAATAAAAAAGTGTTGCTCAACCTTGTCGAAGAGACCTTCCACAAATGCGGGAACGCGGAGACAGTTCGGTTCCTTGATGACCTCAAATCACTGGGCTACCGCAACGCGACGAAAGCTGGTCTTTCTGTTTGTATTGATGATATGCGCATTCCAGAAGCCAAGCAGTCACTGCTTGATAGAGCGCTTGCTGAAATTGCCGATGTTACCATCAAGTATCAGGAAGGGGTTATTACGCAAGGCGAGAAATACAACCGGACTATTGGCATTTGGTCGGAAACTACCGAAAAAATTGCCGATGCCATGATGGTGGAACTTGGAAGCGAAGGCGGCGATGCCTCCGCCACAGAACGCCGTGCGAGAAACTTTAACTCAGTCTACGTAATGGCCGATTCCGGTGCTCGTGGTTCGCGTCAGCAGATGCGTCAGCTTGCTGGTATGCGCGGCCTGATGGCCAAACCGGATGGTTCGATCATCGAAACGCCAATTACGGCAAACTTCCGCGAAGGTCTAACCGTTCTACAGTACTTTATTTCTACGCACGGAGCGCGTAAAGGTCTGGCCGATACCGCACTGAAAACGGCGAACTCCGGATACCTCACCCGCCGCCTCGTTGACGTTGCGCAGGATATGATCATTACCGAACATGATTGTGGTACGCGCGAAGGGGTACGGATTTCGGCACTCATCGAAGGGTCGAATATCGTCGAAGGGATTGCAGAGCGCATTCTTGGCCGTACCGCTCTCGAGGATGTACTTGATACCGAAGGGAACCTCCTTGCCAAAGCTGGCGATCTCATTAACGAATCGCAATCGTCTGCCATTGAACTAGCGGGCGTTGAAATCGTCAAAGCACGCTCCGTATTAACCTGCCAGTCTCCTTCCGGTGTCTGTGCGTTGTGCTATGGTCGCGACCTTGCGCGCGGTCGCTTGGTATCAATTGGCGAAGCGGTTGGTATTATTGCCGGCCAATCAATCGGTGAACCTGGCACGCAGCTTACTATGCGTACCTTCCACGTTGGGGGAACCGCGTCGAAAGTGGCAGAAGCCAGTACCGCGCATACAAAAGCGTCGGGTACACTGCGCTATGTTGACTTGAATTCTGTCGTCGACCGCCAAGGACGTATTATCGCCATGAGCCGGAATGGTCTGCTCATTATTGAGGATGACGAAGGCCACGAACTCGACAGCTATAAAGTTGTCTTCGGTGCCACGCTGCTCAAAGAAGCCGGTGCAACCGTATCACAAGGCGATAAGTTGATGGAATGGGATCCATTTGCCGCTTCCATCATTACTGAAGTCAGCGGCTTGGCAAAATACGGCGACATCGTTGACGGGATGACCGTCCGCGAAGAAGTAGACGCCGTTACCGGTATCGCTCGTCGTACCGTTCTCGAACACACGGAAGAACGTCGTCAGCCACGCGTTTCGATTAAAGATGGCCATGGGGAAACGGTTCGTCGTTACCTTCTACCGAATGGTGCCACTATCCTTGTCGAAGAAGGGGCAGAAGTGCTCCCTGGTGACGTTATTGCAAAAATCCCGAAAGCAGCCGGCAAAACCAAAGATATCACCGGTGGTCTGCCACGCGTTGCGGAACTGTTTGAAGCTCGTAAGCCGAAAGATCAGGCAATTATTGCCGAAATCGACGGTATTGTTCAAATTGGCGGCCTCGTGCGCGGCATGCGGAAAGTTATTGTCAGAAATGATGATACGGGCGACTCGCGTACCTACTCGATACCTCGGAACCGTTATCTGAACTGTCTTGATGGCGACTTTATTCGCGCTGGCGAAATGCTGGTCGATGGAGCGCTTGACCCACACGATATTCTGAGCGTTATGGGTGTTGAAAAGGTACACGCGTATCTGGTCAACGAAATACAGGAAGTGTATCGTCTGCAAGGGGTTGGCATTAACGATAAACACATCGAAGTCATCATCCGTCAGATGTTGCGTAAAGTGCGCATTACCGATCCGGGCGATTCCGAATTCCTGCTTGACGAAGAACTTGACCACCTCACTGTCCGCCACGTAAACCGTGAGCTTGAGTTGGCAGGTAAGTTGACCGCGAAGTTCGACCATATGCTGCTAGGGATTACCAAAGCCAGCTTGTCAACTGAATCATTCATCTCGGCCGCATCCTTCCAAGAAACGACTCGCGTTCTGACAGAAGCCAGTATCAGTGGTAAAATTGATACCCTGCGTGGCCTGAAAGAAAACGTTACGATGGGTCGCTTGATCCCAGCCGGAACAGGCGTGAAGTGTAACCGCGAAGTTGACTACGTGCGCGTCTAATTGTTGTAAACTTCAATGAAATAAAAACCCCCAGTGGCCTAAAGCCGCTGGGGGTTTTTCGTTTTGTGAAAGTGGAATACTGTGTAGTCATCTATGCCGTAAAAGCAATGGCATCGCTACCAAGCATCTCTTCAAGCCGAATCAGCAAATCCGTATTGGGTGTAATAGCAAGGTTGGTTTGAAAAATTGCTTCCCACTCTGGTTCATGGTGAAGCCGGACAATAACAGGCTTTTCCCCACGGTATTGCTCAACAGCCTGTTTAAGTTGTGTGAATAACTCTGTGGAAAACCGTTCTGTGTCTATCGAAAGTTCTACACGTTTGGTAAATGCTTTCTGGGCGTCACTTAGCGTGTAAACCTTTTCAATTGCAATGTTTTTACCGTTATCTCGTGCGTTTACCTTACCTTCGAAAATCAGTATATTATCGACATGTAGATGTTCATAAATATGTTCATAAGTTTTTGGAAAAACAATCGCTTCACACTTACCGCTAACATCTTCTACGATAAGCACTGCCATCTTTTTCCCTGTTTTCGTCATTTTGATTTGCACCGAACTGAGCAGCCCACCCAAACGAACCTTCTGTTCCGCTTCCATTTCATCAAGTGCGGCAATAGATGTGGTAAAGCATTGCAGGTGCTTTTCGTAGCGTTGCAACGGGTGGCCGGTGATATAAAATCCGAGTGTTTCTTTTTCCGCGGTTAAGCGCTGTGAAGCGTCCCAATCGGGAACATCGGCGTATTCTTCGCCACTCTCATCCCAACTGTGTGTTTCCTCTTCAACGGCAAAGAGTGATAACTGGCCTGATTCACGCTCTTTCTGAACGGCTTGCCCACGTGAGAAAGCTGATTCTACGGCCTCAAATGCTTGGCGGCGATTGGCATGCAGTGCATCAAACGCACCACACTTAATCAGGTTTTCCACAACCCGCTTATTCACGTTGCGCAAATCAATACGATCTGTGAAATGGTAGAGCGAGCGATACATGCCTGCCGTCTCGCGCTCGTGGATAATCTCTTCGACGGCTTTGCCGCCAACATTCTTAATCGCCGTCAACCCAAAGATAATTGTCTGACCATCATCATCAACGCTGAACGAACGACCCGACTTATTGACATCGGGTGGCTGTACGAGAATCCCCATCTCGCGGCATTCGTTAATGAAGTGTACAACTTTATCCGTATTATCCATTTCACTCGACATAAGTGCCGCCATAAATTCTGATGGATAATGGGCTTTTAGATAAGCGGTCTGATAGGCAATCAAAGCATAAGCTGCGGAGTGCGATTTATTAAAACCATATTCCGCAAAGAATGCCATCAAATCGAAAATATCCTCGGCTTTTTTTACATCAAAGCCTAACGCCTGCGCCCCCGGCGTACTCTTCCCATCACCATAAAGAAATATTTCCTTATGCTTGGCCATCTCTTCAGCCTTCTTTTTTCCCATTGCACGACGCAGTAAATCCGCTCCCCCCAGCGAGTACCCTGCCAGGGTGCGCGCAATCTGCATAACCTGTTCCTGATACACAATAACGCCGTACGTATCTTTCAGAATCGGTTCCAGTGCAGAGAGCGAATAGGTTGCTTCGGCTATTCCGTGCTTCCGGTTAACAAAGTCATCAATCATGCCCGAACCGAGTGGCCCTGGACGGTAGAGCGCGACCAACGCAATAATATCTTCAAAAGTCGAAGGCCGCAGTTTGACAATCAGATTCTTCATCCCGCCAGATTCAAGCTGGAACACACCGGTGGTTTTTCCGGCACAGAGTAAATCGTAGGCTTTCTGGTCATCCATCGGAATCGCAGCAATATCAAACTTCTGTGGTAACTTCTGTGTCTGAGCGATTAAGCGACAGGCATCATCAATAACAGTTAGGGTTTTCAATCCCAGAAAATCGAATTTTACCAACCCGATGCTTTCCGCCTGATCTTTGTCAAACTGACAAATTGCTTCGCCCTCAGGGCCACGGTAGAGTGGGGCGTAGGTGTGAATGGGCTCATCGGTAATGACGACTCCAGCCGCGTGCATCCCTGCCTGACGATACAGCCCTTCAAGCGCCAGCGCGTACTGCATCAAATTTTCGCCATGTGGCATCGCCGCCGCCGTCGAAGCAAGCTTTGGTTCCATATCAATCGCTTCACGAAGTGAGATGCCGAGTTTATCGGGAACCAGCTTGGACAGCTTATCGCCATCAGCATACGGCAGACCAAGCACGCGTGCCACATCGCGCAGCACCCCTTTGGCAAGCAAGGCGCCATACGTGATGATTTGGCAGACATTTTCGCGCCCATATTTTTCACGCACGTACTCAATGACTTCGCCGCGACGGTTCATACAAAAATCGATATCGATATCGGGCATGGAAACCCGCTCAGGATTCAGAAACCGCTCAAAAAGCAAATTGTATGGAATTGGATCGATGTCGGTGATTTTCAGCGCATAGGCGACCAAACTTCCCGCAGCTGATCCACGCCCTGGACCCACGGGAATATCGTTGCGTTTCGCCCACTGGATAAAGTCCGCTACTATGACGAAATAGCCGGGAAAACCCATCGAAATAATTACGTCAATTTCCAGCTCCAACCGCTCACGATACAACTCTTTATCGACTGTAATGTTCAGCGTTTCAAACTGCTCGAAACGCTCCGCCAGCCCTTCGCGCGACATATGACGGATGAACGAGTTGAGGTCGTGTCCTTCAGGAACGGGATATTTCGGCAGATACACCTGACCGAACTCTAACGTTACATTACACCGCTCCGCAATTTTGACGGTATTGGCTAATGCTTCTGGGTATGCGGCAAAATCGCGGTGCATTTCGGCCGGACTTTTCACGTAAAGCTGGTCGGAATCAAAGCGGAAGCGTTTTTGGTCATCAAAAGCACTCTGCGTCTGAATGCACAGCAGAATATCATGCGCTTTGGCATCTTCACGGCGCAAGTAGTGGCAATCATTGGTCGCAACCAGCGGAATACCCAGTTCGTCAGCCAACGCGATCACCTGCAGGTTGACATCGCGCTGCGCTTCCATCCCGTTTTCCTGAATTTCGAGGAAAAAATTCCCTTGCCCGAAAATCGAATTATATTCGAGCGCCGACTGACGCGCCACATCGCGCTTACCCGCCAACAATAAGTTTGGCACTTCGCCACCAAGACAGGCCGAAAGGGCGATAATCCCTTCGGAGTGCTGGCGAAGTAACTCTTTGTCTACGCGCGGCTTATAGTAGAAACCTTTCATATAGGCTTCAGAAACCATATAAATCAGGTTCCGGTATCCCACCTCATTTTCGGCTAACAGAACAAGGTGAAAGGCTCCTTCGTACACCCCTTCGGCGTTGCGCTTTTCCAGCATACCGCCAGGGGCAACGTACACTTCGCAGCCAAGAATGGGCTTAATCCCCCCCTTGGTGCATTGCTTATAAAAATCCAACACACCAAACATGCAGCCATGGTCAGTAATGGCAATTGATTTCATCCCCTCGTCCTGACACTTTTTGACGAGTTCCTTAATTTTTATCGCACCATCAAGTAACGAGTATTGTGTATGTAAGTGCAAGTGAACAAAGTCCATGAAAGGTGCTCCTTCCGCAAGGTCTGCTCATACTACCACAGATACATAGTCGCGGCTACCGCGCCGTATAACGCCTTGATGAAACGCAGAAAATTGCCGTTAAAATCGTGTCGCAAGTGTTTTTTTTGCAGTATTCGTGTATTATCGGCACGATAAAAATACGCTCTATAAGCTGTTCATACGCGAGGAAAATGATGGATAAATTACTGATTACTGGCGGTCAGGTTTTACGGGGAGATGTTTTTGTCAGCGGAGCAAAAAATGCGGCACTTCCCTTGTTAGCAGCAACGTTGCTTGCCGAGGGAGAGACATGCCTTTTGAATGTGCCGAATTTACGCGATATTGATACCATGCGTCGCTTGTTACTTTCTTTGGGTGCTGAAAGCCACTACGTAAGCAACGAAAAACGTTTTTGCGTGCAAACTTCCCCCACCAGCCCATGTCTGGCTCATTATGATTTAGTGCGGACAATGCGGGCGAGTATTGTGCTGCTTGGCCCCTTACTGGCGCGCTACGGCAAGGCAAAAGTCAGTCTGCCTGGCGGCTGTGCCATTGGAGCACGTCCAGTAAATCTTCACCTGAGCGCACTCGAAAAAATGGGCGCAAAAATCGACCTTGCGGATGGATATATTCTGGCCGAATGCGATCGGTTGCAGGGGGCGGAAATCTGGTTTGACACGGTCACAGTTACGGGCACCGAAAATATCATGATGGCTGCCACACTGGCTCAGGGAAAAACGATTCTGCGCAACGCTGCGCGCGAACCAGAAGTGCGCGATCTAGCGAACTGCCTGATTCAGATGGGAGCACGCATTGAGGGGGCAGGAACAGACACCATCACGATTGAAGGCGTCGAGGCCCTGCAAGGGACAACGTATTCGATTATGCCGGATCGGATTGAAGCGGGAACCTTAATTGTAGCGGCCGCGATTACCGGCGGCGATGTGCACGTCATTGGCGATATTGCCCCACTGCTTGACTCGGTGATTATCAAGCTGCGCGACTGCGGGGTCAAAATTGAAAGCACACCGCAAGGTGTACGCGTAATCGGCAATGGCATCATCAGCCGAGACGTTACAACCAGCCCCTACCCCGGCTTTCCGACCGATATGCAAGCCCAATACATGGCGCTCATGTGCCGCGCCAAAGGGGTAAGTAGTATTGAAGAAACCATCTTCGAAAATCGCTTTATGCACGTTGCCGAGCTACGCCGCATGGGTGCTCAAATTGAGATCCAGGGACCACGCGCCGTGGTGCGCGGAGCGGCGCAACTCAAGGGAGCACCGGTGATGGCCACCGACTTACGTGCCAGCGCCTCATTGGTCTTAGCTGCGCTCGCCGCCGAGGGGACAACCGAAGTGCAACGAATTTATCACCTTGATCGTGGATATGAACAGCTAGAAACAAAACTTGCCGCGCTTGGCGCGCAGATAGAAAGGGTATCGTCATAATGGCAAAGCCACTGATGATCGCACTCCCAAAGGGGAGAATTCAGGAAGAGTCCATGGCTCTGCTCGAAAAAATCGGCTGGGGTTGTCCCGAGATGTTTTCCGGATCGCGCAAACTCATTTTTACGCGCGACGATTTACAGGTAAGTTTTATGACGGTTCGTGCGACGGACGTTCCAACCTATGTCCATCACGGCGCGGCTGATATCGGCATTTGCGGGAAAGATACACTGGAAGAAACGCGCTACGACCTATGTGAACCACTCGACCTTGGGTTTGGTGTCTGCGATGTTGTTGTCGCCGAACCAGCCGGTTTTTCCGAGCGAGTGCCGGGATACAATGGGACGGTTGTCGCCACGAAATTCGTGAATATTGCCGAACGATTCTTTGCCGCTAAAGGGGTTGATGTTGAACTGATTAAGCTGTACGGTTCCATTGAACTTGCACCGCTGGTTGGCCTTTCAGGGCGTATTGTCGATATTGTCGAAACGGGTGAGACCCTTCGGCAAAACGGGTTAATCATCAAAGAAAAAATCTTTACGTCATCATGCCGCGTGGTGGTCAATCGCACCAGCATGAAGACCAAGTTTGACCGCATACAGCAGCTTATCGAGCAATTGCGTGCCATGATTGTGAGCAACGCGCCCACAGGGTAACACACGCACCATTGCACGGCTGCCCTGAATCAACGTCCGATGCTATGTACCCGTTTCAACAGAGAAAGAGTGTTATGCCTAGCCGTTTTAAACGTAAGTACATTAAAGGACTTGCCACCGCGCACGTCCGTTTTTTGCAGTTGATATCGCTGCTGCGGATCAACGACAACACCTTTCTTATCATTATGGCTGCCATTATCGGGGTAGCCAGTGCGCTGTTTAACGCCCTTTTTCGGATATCGATTAGCGCCATGGAAAAGCTATTTTTTGAAGATGCTTTTCACTACCTTGGCGTATCGTATGATTTTCCGGGTCGACTGCTGCTCATCATCATTCCCATTGCTGGGGCGCTCATCATTTTACCCTTGCTCCTGAAATATCCCAAAGAGTCGAGCGGTTATGGCATGCCAAGCTTGCTAGAAAACGTTATTTTCAAAAACGCCATAATTCACCCTCGCGTTATTTTTCTGCGTACAATAACCACCGCGGTTACGCTTGGCAGTGGGGGAAGTGCTGGGCGCGAAGGGCCGATTGTCGCGATAGGTGCCGCAATTGGTTCGATGCTGGGTCAGTTTCTCAAGATGAGTGGGGCACGCATGAAAGTGCTCGTGGCCTGTGGTGCCGCCGGTGGCATTTCAGCGGCTTTTGATGCGCCCATTGCGGGATCAATGTTTGCGCTGGAAATCATGCTGATGGGCGACCTCGCGATTTTCAGTTTCAGCCCGATTGTTATTTCAGCAGCGGTTGCAGCCGTGGTGTCGCGCGCTATTTTTGAAAAAGACATTGAAATAGTTACGCCCGCATTTGAAATGGCCAGCGCGCAGGAATACTTCCTTTACGCCATTCTGGGCTTATTGGTTGGCGTTGTGGCGATGATTTTCATCCGTGTTTATTATAATATTTACGACCGTTTTCAGGCATCACCATGGCCAGTGTGGCGCAAAGTAATGTTTGGTGCATTTCTGGTTGGTGTGATGGGGGTTGCGTTTCCGCAGGTGATGGGAGTCGGATATCGCTGGATGAACGATGCACTCCTTGGTGAAATCTCGATTTACCTGCTCTTAGCGCTCGTTTTCGTGAAAATGGTTGCGACGGGCGTCACGCTGGGAAGTGGACTCTCTGGCGGCGTATTTGGCCCTTCACTGTTTATCGGACTGATGCTGGGATCGGCCTTTGGCATCGGGTGTAATATGATTTTTCCCTTTGAAATTCACGCCCCATCCTACGCGATGGTTGGCATGGGAGCAATGGTTGCCGCCGCCAGCCACGCACCGCTGACGGCTATTTTCCTGCTCTTTGAAATCACAGGGGACTTTAACATCGTGCTCCCCACTATGTTTGCGTGTATGATTGGCACCTCGCTAGTGAAAATGATGGGGCAAGAATCGATCGATACCATCCCAATGATCAGGCGTGGTTATCGTTTAGCCGGTGGCAAAGACCTCACGATTATGCAACGGCTGAAAGTGGCCAATGTTGAAACGAAAAACTGCGACGCTATTGCCGAATCTATGTCATTTAAGCAAATTCAAATGCTGATTGCCCATAGTTCACAAATGGATTTTCCTGTGCTCGACACGGATGGAAAGCTAGTTGGCATCCTCTCCTTTCAAGATATCCGCAAGGTAATGTTTGAAGAGGGGCTTGACGATATTCTGGTCGCAAAAGATCTGGCGACCACCGATGTTGTCACCGTATCAATTGATGATAACTTGCAGGATGCTCTGGAAAAATTTGGCATCCGCGACTTTGACCATCTGCCAGTGGTGGATAAAGACGGAAAACTCGACGGAATGATATCGCGCCGCGACATTATGCAAGCCTATAATCGGGAAGTGCAAAAGCTGGCGCTTCGTCAAGGATAATGCGTACGCCGATTCACTATAATAAAACACAAGAGGTACTTATGTCGTCAAACGATCTTTGGATAAATGTTCTGGGAATGCTGTCTGCCAAAATATCGGAACAGAATTTTTATACTTGGATCAAAACCATTGAATTTTTAGGCTGGGATGGTGAATACCTACAATTGGCGGTGCCATCAAAGTTCATGAAAGACATCGTTGAAGAACGCTATCTGGCGCAAATCCAGGAAACCGTCGAACAACTTGAAAGTGCGCCGTGCCGTGTCCGCCTCGTTATCGACAAAGATGCCGCCACCAGAAACGAAGCGCAGTCTGACCATGACGCCAGCACTCCGGAAGGCGAAACTCGAGATACTCTCCCCCTGAAACCACGCAATTCATTGCCGCCGTCCGCAATTAAAGAAGTGCCAGTGGCGAACGACTCGCTGTCGCCACAGTATAATTTCGATGCTTTTGTCGTCGGCTCTTCGAACCAATTCGCCCACGCCGCCGCGCTGGCCGTCGCGCAGGTGCCGGGAATCACGTATAACCCACTCTTTTTATACGGCGGGGTTGGACTCGGAAAAACGCACCTGATTCAGGCGATCGGCAACATGATTTCGAAAACGAAGCAGAACGCCCGTGTTGTTTACAACGACAGTGAAAAATTCACCAACGAACTGATTAACGCTCTGAAAAACGGGAAGATAGAAGACTTTCGCCAGCGTTATCGGCACGTCGACGTGCTGATTATCGACGACATTCAATTTATTGCGGGCAAAGAGCGGACACAGGAAGAGTTTTTTCACACCTTCAACACGCTCCACCGTGAAAAGAAACAGATCGTTATTTCCAGCGATAAATTCCCCCGTGAAATTACGAACCTCGAAGAACGGCTCCGCTCGCGTTTTGAATGGGGACTGATTGCCGACATTCAACCGCCTGACTTAGAAACCAAGCTCGCAATTTTACGCAAAAAAGCCGAATCGGAAGGGGTGAACCTCCCGAACGACGCCGCGCTCTATATTGCAAAAGCGATCAAAAATAACATTCGCGAACTTGAAGGGTGCCTGATTCGCGTCAGTGCCTATTCGAAACTGACAGGCGTTGACCTGAGCCTTGATTTAATCAAGCTTATGCTGAAGGATATTGTGCGTGACATTGATAAAATCATTAGTTGCGACGAAATTCAACGGGAAGTCGGGAATTTTTTCCACGTGAAAGTCAACGACATGAAATCAAAAAGCCGCTCCAGCGAATACATAACCGCGCGCCACACAGCGATGTACCTCTGTCGTAAACTTACGAATATGTCACTACCGCAGATTGGCCGCGAATTCGGCGGACGCGATCACTCAACGGTTGTGCATGCCATTAAAACCATCGACAAACGGATTATCAGCGATGAAACCTTCTCGAATGACTTGCAAGCCATCGAAGCGCGAATCCTCAGTTAGCCCATGCAGCATATCTTAGCGCAACGTCTTGAGACGCTTCGCAATGCGGGGCTGTTTCGCCAACTGCGGACAATTCGCCACTACACCGGTTCACACGCCGAAGTCGATGGCGAACCGCTGGTGCTTTTCAGTTCGAACGACTACCTCGGCTATGCCACTCACCCAACGTTACTCGCCGCAGCGCGGGCGGCCTCATGTTCGGCCACTTCAGCGACTGCCAGCCCGTTAGTCAATGGGTTTTGGGAAGAACACCACCTGCTTGTCCGTGAGTTATGCAACTGGAAAGGGGTGGAAGATGCCATGCTCTTCCCCGCAGGATACCAAGGAAATGTGGCGCTGATGAGTGCGTTGCTCCATTCCCCGCACGATCAAGTTTTTTCGGATGCCCTTAACCACGCCAGTATTATTGATGGCTGCCGTTTGGGACGCGGCACCGTTCACGTCTACCGACACAATGATATCGAGCACCTTGAATCGCTCCTCGTCGCGCATGTGGGCAATGGGCTGCGGACGATTGTCACCGATGCGGTCTACAGCATGGATGGCGATGTTGCCCCACTGGTAGCGCTGCTGGAGTTAGCCAAACGCCATAACGCGTTACTCGTTGTCGACGAAGCGCACTCTACCGGTGTGCTGGGCGCGCGCGGGCAGGGGGTAACAGAAATTTTCGGTTCCCATCCCGACCACCTCCTGACCTTTGGTACGTTTGGCAAAGCACTCGGCTCGATGGGAGCCTACGCGACCGGAACCCAACTCCAGATTGACTACTTGCGCAACATGGCGCGGGGTTATATCTTTAGTACCGCCTTTCCACCCGGCATTGCCCATGTCAATCGCACTGCGGTGCAAATGCTTGCTAAAGGCGAGCAAGTTGACGCACTCAAGCACAACATCCGCGCATTAGCTGAAGGACTGACGCGCGCTGGCTGGGATTTTTCGCAGCAGAAAACGGCCATTTTTCCAATAGTCGTCGGCGAAGCAGAAACCGCCGTTGATCTTTCGCTCGGATTGCGCCAGGCAGGTTTTTTTGTCCCTGCTATCCGCTATCCGACCGTGGCACGCGGCACAGCGCGACTGCGCATTGCCCTTAATGCCAACCATACGCCAGAAGCTATTGAAAGGCTGATTGTTAGCCTTATTCGTGAATACAACAACACAGGACTTCCTAAAAAAGGTGACGTATGACCCGCCAACTCTTTCGTGCATTTGCTTTTGGATTGATCGCTTTAAGCCTTATTGGATGTGCGCCAAAGCTGAAAACAACACAACTTACCTTTCGCGACCCCGGAGTAAATACGCACGCGTACCATCTGGGGCAACAACTCGTCGTTTCCGCGCAAGTTGTCGACTCTATCGAGCTGGAAAAAGTTTTTGGTACGACAATCACAAACGCCGGGATGAGTGCCGTTAAGCTGGTGGCGCACAATCGTTCGAACACCCCTTTCGTCATCTCCAATCGAAGCATGTACGCCGTCACGGCACAAAGCGATATGGCAATTGCATTTACCCAAGCGCAAGTCATAAAAACATTGAATGATAAAGTTATCGGCAAAGAAGTGCTCAAATCAGGCGCCGCCAAAGCCGCCGGTGGCGCACTGTTAGGAGCGGTTGTAGGAACCGCCGTCGGTGGCGTTGTCGGCGATAGCTCGCGCGCTGCGGGACGCGGTGCGGCCGTTGGTGCCTTAGGCGGCGCCCTGGCAGGCGGTGCGTACGGCGCGATGGAGGGATATCAAGATGTTCCGGCGCATGTTCGTACCGAAGTCAACCGCGTTCAATGGCTTGAAAGCGTCCCCCCGAATAGTTATACCGTTGGGCTGGTCTTCTTTGACCAAAACCAGTACGACAAAATTCAGTTTGTCGTCGAAACGGCTGACAAACGGGAAAAAGTTGGCGAAGCGACCATTCACCTGTTGCCATAAATAGCGGCAGCACAATAAAAAGGCGAGATACTCTACTCAGGAGGAATTTGTATGTGTGGAATCGTTGGATATACCGGCAAACGGGCAGCGATGCCTATTATTCTGGAAGGGCTGAAAAAACTTGAATATCGCGGATACGACTCTGCCGGCATCTCGACACTGCACCACAACGAACTCACCCATGTGAAAGCCCTTGGCAAGCTGATTGCCCTTGAAGAGCAACTGGCGCAGGAACCACTGGCTGGATCGATTGGCATTGGCCACACCCGCTGGGCCACGCACGGCAAGCCATCAGTTCCCAACGCGCACCCGCACGTTGTTGGCACCACTGCCATCGTGCATAACGGGATTATTGAAAATTACAAATCGCTCCGGACAGAGCTGGAAGCGCACGGCAGTCAGTTCCTCTCCGAAACCGACACCGAAACGGTCGCCCACCTGCTGCACGTACACCGCCGTGAAACGCTGCTGGAAACGCTTTTTGCGATTCTCCCCATGATTCGCGGCGCGTATTCCATCGCCGCCATCGATACTCGCGACCCACACACGCTGGTATGCGTCAAACAAGAATCACCACTGGTGATTGGTCTTGGCAAAAATGAAAATTTTGTCGCCAGCGATATTCCCGCCCTCCTCGCGCATACACGCGATTTTATTTTCTTGGAAGATGGCGACGTTGCCGCGATTACCCCAGAATCCGTGTCTATTTACCATCACGGACAACCCGTGGAGCGCCCCATCAAAACCGTTTCATGGAGCCCATCAGCCGCCGAAAAGGGTGGCTACAAACACTTTATGCTCAAAGAAATCCACGAACAGCCGCGGGCATTGCGCGATACGCTACGCGGGAAATTCGACGGCAAAACGCTCCAACTCAGCGACTTAGCCCTTACCCCGCAGGAAGTCGCCTCCATCCGCCGTATTCAACTCGTGGCCTGTGGCACCAGCTGGCACGCGGGACTGGTTGGCAAGTATTACCTTGAACAAATCGCCCGCATTCCGGTGGAAGTCGATATTGCCAGCGAATACCGCTATCGCACAAAAGTCGTTGACAGCAGTACGCTTGTGGTGCCGATTACGCAGAGTGGCGAGACGGCGGATACGCTGGCCGCGCTCAAGGACGCCAAACGCGAAGGCGCCAAAGTCATCACCGTGTGCAACGTGGTCGATAGCTCCATCGTGCGGGAATCGCACGGCGTGCTGTACACCAACGCTGGGCCAGAAATTGGCGTGGCATCTACCAAAGCCTTCACCACCCAACTCGCCGCCCTCTACCTGCTGGCGCTCTTTATAGCGCAGGAACAAAAGCGCCTTGACAGCGCCGCTATCGCCGAACACATTGCCCAGCTAGAAGCCCTGCCCGCGGTTATCGAAACCGTGCTGGAGCGTGAAGAAGAGTATAAAAACTTTGCCCATACCTTCCACGATTACCCGAATTTCCTTTTCCTTGGCCGCTCGTTTAACTTCCCCATTGCGCTGGAAGGAGCCCTGAAACTGAAAGAAATTTCGTACATACATGCCGAAGGGTACGCCTCCGGCGAAATGAAGCATGGCCCAATTGCCCTGATAGACGCGCAAATGCCCGTGGTCGTCGTGGCAACCGCCAGCGCCGTGTACGATAAACTTGTTTCTAATGTCGAAGAGGTCGCCGCGCGTGACGGCATTGTGGTGGCGCTGGTCAACGATGCCGACACCAGCTGGGGCAAAAAAGCCCACACCGTGTTCCGCGTTCCCGAAGTGCCGGAAATGCTCAGCCCGATTGTTAACGCCGTGCCGATGCAGTTTATTGCCTATTACGTGGCCGATTTCAAAGGGTGCGACGTGGATCAACCGCGTAACCTCGCAAAGAGTGTAACTGTGGAGTGAGTGGTGAACATCGCAATCAATGGTGAGCAGTTCTGCCTTCGTGCATGTGCTAGCAAACTCTATTTCGGTTGCCATAACGCAAAGTGAGAGTTGTGCCATGGAAATTATATCTTTTCGCCTCACCAATTTAGGTCGGTTCGAGCAGCTTAAAGCTCACCTTGCATCAAGGGGCAAGGGGAGCGTAACCGTGTTTATCGGCAATAATGGAGCGGGAAAAACAACGGTTTTGACTTCACTTGCAACTATTTTAAGCTGGTTTGTTGCGCGTTTGCGTAGTGAGAAAGGAAGTGGCAGCCATATTCCTGAAGAAGTTATACTCAATGGCCAAGCTTCAGCTATGATTGATATCGAAGTGTTTGATGAACAAGGTCAGTCCGGGAATCCTGATGCCGATGAAAGCGAACACCTCTACTGCTGGACGCTGGCGAAAACGGCCAAGGGCAAAAAAGCCAGCCTTACCTCCTCCTTGCAGGAGGCTACTCATCTGGCGGAATACTACCGCAATGGATTAACCGCTCGTAAAGACCAGAGTCTTCCTCTCATTGCTTTCTACCCTGTTGAGCGGGTGGTATTGGATATCCCACTAAAAATTAAAAGCAAGCACAGTTTTTTGCAATTAGATGGCTATGATAACTCGCTTAACCAAGGCGTAGACTTTCGGCGCTTCTTCGAGTGGTTTCGTGAGCGAGAGGATTTTGAAAACGAATCAGGTCTACCTCAAGACATTCTTGACAATCTACTGTCTTCGGTGAGCATAGAGAGTGATATTTGGCATAAGTTGCAGTATTTTATGGCCTCTTCGCGTGATCGTCAGCTCACAGCGGTCAGAACTGCTATCGCCAATTTTATGCCGGGCTTTAGTAACTTGCGTGTTCGTCGTAAACCGCGCTTGCACATGTCTATCGATAAGGATGGCCAAACACTCAATGTGTCACAGCTATCACAAGGCGAAAAATCTCTTATGGCGTTGGTGGGCGATATCGCGAGGCGTTTAGCCATGATGAATCCAGGACTTGAAAATCCATTACATGGAGACGGAATTGTTTTGGTAGACGAAGTCGATATGCATCTGCATCCATCATGGCAGCGCAGTGTCATTAGAAGATTGACGGATACGTTCCCCAATTGCCAATTCATCCTGACGACACATTCGCCGTTGGTGATTAGTGACGGTAAAGACGTGATGGTGTATTCGTTAGAAAATGGCGAGTTGGTAACGGTTTCTTCGCAGTACGGTCAGGATGCGAATACGGTATTGCTTGATGTAATGGATACGCATATCAGAAACGAAACGGTGGCAAAAAAACTCGGCGATTTACTGGATCTTATCCAGAATGGAAAACTCGAAGAGGCAAAAAATAAATTAAACGCATTGAAAGATGAGTTGCCTTCAAATAATCTGGAACTGGTGAAAGCCCAAATTCTTTTGCGCAAGCAGGAAATTAAAAATGCGCAAAATCAATAAGGGTGAACCTCCCATAAGCTTTCGTGATTGGGTAAGGAAAAAGCCCAAAAGTAAAGATGAAAACCAATGGTTTCAGGAACTTTATATTCAGAAACATTGGGATATAGTAAATGCTTTGAGTCTTCACAATACAAAAGAACAATTTTATATCTGTGCTTATTGCTGCGACCGCATAGAGGGAACAAAGGCTGACACCAAAAATGAGCATGTTGAGGCAAGGGCGATTGCGCCACATAGAAGCTTAGATCATACGAACATCGTCGCAAGCTGCAATAATAAAGGACGATGCGATAATGCCCACGCCGGGCAGCCCTTGCCACTTACCCCTCTCATGGAAGAGTGTGAAAATGAGTTAAAATTCAAAATCAGTGGGCGTGTTGAAGGGCTAACACCCAGAGCGATAGAAGCAATTCGAGTTTTGAATCTTGGTGATATAGAGCAAAACAACAAAGCATTGGTTGAAAAGCGCAAACGACTTTCTTCGGATTTATTGTGGATAAACGGCGTCAACCCTGAAGAAGGATTGGAAGACGATGAACTATTGCGGTCAGTGATTACTGATTTGCTTACTCCAAAAGATAGCAAGCTAGTTCCCTTTGCTCCTGTCGTGGTGAATATTATCAGGAATTGGATAAAATAAGAGCGTAAAAGATCAAGGAGAATGGGCAGACTATTCATATGAGAGGCTACAGGCAAACGTCTGCTGGCGGCCTGTAACGACTTTACATAATAGGAGCTTTCATGCGCATACTGATTTCTAACGACGATGGCATTTACAGTTCCGGCCTCAAGGCGTTGGTTGATATTTTTTCGCCGCACAATGAGGTTTTTGTGGTTGCGCCGGATACGGAGCGTAGCGCCATCGGCCATGCCATTACGATTTCAACGCCACTCTGGGCGGAGGAGGTCGAATTTCCCGGGACAGTTATGGCCTACAAAACGTCTGGCACACCCGCTGACTGTGTCAAGCTGGCGTTGCGCGGCCTTCAGATTAAGCCGGATTTAGTGCTCAGCGGAATCAACAAGGGTGCAAACTGTGGTTGCAATGTTATTTATTCGGGGACGGTTTCGGCGGCAACGGAAGGGTTTTTCGATGGCATTCGCGCCTTTGCCATCAGCGTTGATGACTACTCTAAGCCAAATTACGGGGCGTGTTATGCCCATTTGCGCCCGTTGATTGAGCGGCTTTTGCCGCATGCGGATTCAACAACGTCGCTCTTCAATATCAATTTGCCATCGTGCAATGGTGATGAAATTCTGGGGACAAAAATCACGCGACAGGCTGTATCGCACTACAGCGACTTTTATGAAAAACGTCACTGTCCGCGAAACCGAGAATACTGGTGGCTATCAGGCAACGATTTACAATATGAAAAATCCCCTGACACTGATTGGCAAGCCGTGCGTCAAGGGTATATTAGTGTTACTCCGCTCCAGTTTAATTTAACAAACATGGAAGATTTTTATCGATTACATAACGTGATTTTGTAGGTGGAAGCGCAACAGAGTGGTCACACCCCTAGCGGCGTGGGCCACCTTCTTCTTCCAGAAACACCCGCGCACAAGTAAAGAAGTTCAGGATACAGCGGTTTTTGACGGAGTAATATATTTTCTGTCCCTCTTTTTCATATTCGATCACGCCAACGGAACTGAGCACGGAAAGGTGCTTTGAGACGGTTGACTGATCGCACCCAACAAGTGCCACCAGTTCCTGCACACAGAGACGCTCGCGCGATATGACTTCAAGAATCAACAAGCGAGTCGGATGCGCAAGGGCTTTCGCAACCCAGGCGATGTGCTCGTAATCTTTAGCGGGAACAATACTCATGGGCTTTTTACTCCTTTATCTCATCAAACGCTACTAATTGGCACCACAGCAAAGTTTGTATTTTATACCACTTCCACAAGAGCATGGCTGATTGGGATCCATTGCCCCTTTGCGTTTTGAGTCTTTCCCTTTTTGTCGCTCTTCCTGGCGGCGTTGCTGGCGCGTAGCGGATGGGTTCGTCTCATTTGGAACTTCCGTATCATAACGGAATTCAACGCGGAACATGTAGCGGACAACTTCTTCTTTAATGCGATGCATCATTTTGTCAAATAACTCAAAGGCTTCGCGCTTGTATTCAGTTAACGGGTTTTTCTGTCCATAACTACGCAGCCCGATCCCTTCTTTCATGCGATCCATTGAAAGGAGGTGATCTTTCCACGTTGTGTCAATGATGTGTAGGAGCAGGTGACGCTTGAGTTCCGCAAAACGCTCCACTCCGGCTTCGTCCTCTTTGCTTTTCAGCGAGTCAATCACCTGCTGACGAAGTCGTTCACGCACTTCAATGGTTTTTTCGTTATCCGCAAACACGCCAAAATCAGGTGTCAGATTAAAGAAATAAGTGAATGATTCGCTCACAGCTTTGCGGTCAATGTCGGCAAAAAATGCCCCGTCTGGGATATGCGTCTGGTAGATGTCATTCAGGATTTGGTCAATCCGCTCTTCTACCATTCCGTCGACATGGTGACCCGAGAGGATGTCACGACGATAGGCGTAGATAATCAAGCGTTGCTGATTCATGACATCGTCATATTCCAAAAGATGTTTCCGCATTTCAAAGTGGTAGTTTTCCACTTTTTTCTGTGAATTTTCGATAGCTTTGGAAACAAGGTTGTGTTCAATTGGTTCGCCGCGCTCCATGCCGAACTTGTCCATAATGGTTTTAATGCGGTCACCACCAAAGATGCGCATCAGGTCGTCTTCTAACGAAAGGAAAAAGCGCGAGCTGCCGGGATCGCCCTGGCGACCAGCACGGCCACGCAGCTGGTTATCAATCCGGCGCGATTCGTGACGCTCCGTACCAATGATATGCAAGCCGCCAAGCTCTTTTACCCCTTCGCCAAGCTTAATATCGGTACCACGACCGGCCATGTTCGTGGCAATGGTGATCATCCCTTTTTGCCCAGCATTCAGGATAATTTCCGCTTCACGGGCATGGTTTTTGGCGTTCAGCACGTTGTGTGGAATTTTGGCTTTTTTGAGTAAGTTTGAGAGGTACTCGCTGGTTTCAACTGCTACGGTGCCGACTAACACCGGCTGGCCTGATTCGTAGTGTTCTTTAATTTCCGCCACCACGGCTTCAAATTTTTCTTCTTTCGTCTTAAATACTTTATCCGAAGCATCCTTCCGAATCATGGGCACGTTGGTTGGAATAACGGTAACATCAAGGTCGTAAATCTTTTTGAATTCTGCGGCTTCGGTATCGGCCGTGCCAGTCATCCCGGCGATTTTTTCGTACAGGCGGAAAAAATTCTGATAGGTGATGGTAGCAAGTGTCTGGTTTTCGCGTTCGATTTTCACTTTTTCTTTGGCTTCAATAGCTTGGTGCAGACCGTCTGAATAGCGACGCCCTTCCAGCACTCGGCCAGTAAATTCGTCGACGATGACGACTTTGCCCTGTTCATCTACCATGTAATCAACATCGCGCTGATAGTTCCAGTGGGCGCGCAGTGATTGCCCTACGTGGTGCAAGATAGCCACGTTCCCCATATCGTAGAGGTTGTCGATTTTCATCAGGGATTCAACGTTTTTGACACCGTCTTCGGTCAGCACGGAGTTGCGGGCTTTTTCGTCGACGGTAAAATCAACCTCTTTGGTGAGCTTGCGGACAACCTGATCGACAACATAGTATAATTCGGTCGAATCATCGGTCGGGCCACTGATAATAAGTGGTGTACGCGCTTCGTCAATCAAGATAGAGTCAACTTCATCGACAATGGCAAAATGCAGTGGACGTTGCACGTAGTCCTGGATATCAAATTTCATATTGTCACGCAGATAGTCAAAACCAAGCTCATTATTTGTGCCGTAGGTGATATCGCAAGCATAGGCCGCCTTGCGCTCGGCATCGCTCAAGCCATGGACAATAATGCCAACGCTCATCCCCAAAAAGCGGTAAATCTGCCCCATCCACTCCGCGTCACGCTTGGCCAGATAATCGTTGACAGTTACCAGATGCGCCCCTTTACCACTCAGGGCGTTCAAGTAAATAGCCAGCGTCGCAACCAGTGTTTTCCCTTCACCAGTTTTCATTTCCGATATCCGCCCCATGTGGAGTACCATACCGCCAATGATCTGCACATCGTAGTGGCGCATATCAAGAACGCGGCGCGATGCTTCGCGGACAACCGCAAAGGCTTCAGGGAGGAGCGCATCGAGCGATTCGCCATTTTGATAGCGGGAACGGAATTCAACGGTTTTGGCTGCCAGTTCGGCATCTGAAAGAGTCAGGAGTGCTGGTTCAAATGCCGCAACTTGAGCAACAATGGGTTGAATTCGTTTTATTTCACGGTCATTTTTAGTTCCCAAAATCTTCTTGGCGATATATTTTAGCATTCGTGTAAAACCTCTGGTGATGGACAGTTTCTCCCGAGGCGGTTATTGTGGTGCACAAAACCAAACATCGGGCTTATGGAGTTATAACAAATGGATACTCACCTATCAAATAAAATAACTGACGCAACTGTTTTAGCGACAAAGAATACTTTACCTCAAGGCTCTTCGTATTTTGCCCTTGGCGAAGCAGCGTACGCGCAAAAATCGTATGATGTGGCGTTAGAGTATTTTTCGCAGGAAACGCGCGTCAATCCTTCCTGGATACGTTCATGGATGGGGATGGGGACGATACTCTTGGCGCAAGGGCGCTTTGACGAATGTCGTCGCCATATGATCCGGGCACTCCGTGCCATCCCCAATTCCCCCATTTTGCATATGTTCCTTGGGGATTGTTACCTGAATCTTGATGAATTTGAATTAGCGATCAACGAATACCAAACAGCAATTACACTTTTGGCACGATATGGCACAAGTATCGAACAAGTTGCGATCAACCACGACGCTATCCAGGCTCAAATTCATAAGGCCATTGGCAACTGTCTGATGATGATAGAAGAGGATACCCGTGCCATCGAGCACTACTTGCAAGCGATTGCGCATGGCGAAACCAGCCTTGATCTCAAGCAAAAACTGGCATTGATTTATATCGAAACCAGCCACTATCAAGAAGCAGAAGACTTGCTGCAGCAAGCGCTCGAACAAACTCCAGATGCCGTGCACACACACCAACTCATGGGGTATCTGGCAGGGTGCCAACGGATGCAAGGCGGTTTAGACGAAGCAATGGCGCAAATTCAACGCTACGAACAACAAGTTGATATCGCAGAAAATCTGATTTTTAGACTCTCACGGCGCACCGCGCAAATGGCGCGCGAATTTAATCTTGTGCAAAGTGACGATGTAACAAGCGCAGGAAAGATCGTAAAAAATTCGCAAAAAGAATTTCAAAAAGCGCTGCGCAGCATCGGCTCGCAGACACAAACGCCAGACGAAATGGATAATCTGGCTGACGATTTAATGCAACGCCTGTTACCGCACTTCAAAACCCATTCGCAAGTCCTTCAGGAAATCGAAGGGAGCGCACGCGATATTGTGGGTATCTATTGGGATCGGCTGGCAAGCGAAAGCCGTGAACTCCTTTTGCAAGCACTGTACCTTGAAAGCAAATATGAAAAAGCCAACTTTTCGACTGGCTTAACCGGAATTCAATACTGCTTTGTCCTCGAAAAAGAATTGAAAGCACACCTATTTTACCCGTTTAAAGAACAGTATGGTGATGTCGATACGAAGTACGAAAAATTCAAAATCATGGCAAATTTCATGACCGGAAAAATCAACCTTTCGCTCGGACAGATGGCCAACGTGCTCGAAGCATTGAAAGAAAGCAATCCACATGAACTCATGGGATCAATGGAAGCCTTCCGAAAATTCATTATA
Organism: Chrysiogenes arsenatis DSM 11915; assembly: GCF_000469585.1. Taxonomy (NCBI): domain Bacteria; kingdom Pseudomonadati; phylum Chrysiogenota; class Chrysiogenia; order Chrysiogenales; family Chrysiogenaceae; genus Chrysiogenes; species Chrysiogenes arsenatis. The sequence goes on along the minus strand of NZ_AWNK01000014.1, from coordinate 2,999 downwards.
CAGCGATTTAAATCGGGACTTGCCCTTATTAATAGCGACTTTCCCGAAAAGGTGAATGAACTGGCGATTAACTACCGCAACTGTTGGGCGCATGGCGAAAACCTTCGCCCTGAAGCCTCCGCCGAATGCCGCCTGATTGTTCTCGGCGGCAATGGCACGATGGGCTTATTGGCAACCTTTCTTGAAGAACTGCGCGAAAGCGACGCTGGAGCATCACTTTGAAAAGCTATGCCGTTACGGTAGTCGGCGCAGGGCTGGCAGGGAGCGAAGCCGCACTCACACTCGCGCACGCCGGTTGCTCCGTCACCCTGTACGAAATGCGCCCCAGCGTCCAGACCGAAGCGCACACAACAGATAAGTTCTGCGAACTGCTCTGCTCGAATTCGTTGCGTGGAACAGGCATGGAATGCGCGCCCGGCATTTTGAAATGGGAGCTGGAACAGGGTCGATCTCACATTTTTGCCGCCGCACTGCGCCATCAAGTTCCGGCTGGCGGCGCCTTAGCCGTCGATCGTGTCGCGCTGGCGGACGACATTACCGCGCAGATAGAGGCACACCCCAATATCACCGTCAAACGCGAAGAAGTTCGCACCCTTGCCGCACTTCCCAACGCTCCAACCATTCTCGCTCCGGGGCCGCTGGCATCACCCGCTCTCGCCGCTGAGCTGGAAACACTTTTTGGCAAACACCTCTACTTTTATGACGCCATCGCCCCCATCGTNCGACCGTCGATATGACGAAAGCATTTTTCGCTGCACGCTACGGAAAAGGGGACGCTGATTATCTGAATTGCCCCATGAATCAGGAAGAATACCGCCATTTCCATCAGGCATTAGTGACGGGAGAGCGCGTCAAGCCGCGCGACTTTGAGAAGGAAATCCACTTCGAAGGGTGCATGCCCGTCGAAGAAATGGCCGACCGTGGCGTCGATACCTTGCGCTATGGGCCACTCAAGCCCGTTGGCTTAGATCATCCCATCACCGGCGAAGCCTATTACGCCGTCGTGCAATTGCGCAAAGAGACCGCCACGGGAAACATGTATAACCTCGTTGGCTTTCAGACGAAACTGACCTATGCCGAGCAGCAGCGCGTCTTCCGCCTGATTCCAGGGCTGGAACAGGTTGAGTTTTTCCGCTTGGGGAGCATGCACCGCAATACGTATATCAATGCACCGATGTATTTGACGAGTGACTTTCGCGTGCGGCAGCAGCCAAACCTGTGGCTGGCCGGTCAAATCAGCGGCGTGGAAGGGTATATCGAATCGATCGCCAGCGGACTCGTAGCGGCGTGGTCGGTACTTTCAGCCGTACACGACCAGTCGTTTACTCCACCACCACCATCAACTGCGATAGGCGCCCTTTGTCAGCACATTGTGACGCCGAGTAAAAACTTTCAGCCGATGAATATCAATTTCGGCCTTTTCGAAACGCTCCCGCGCCACCGCAAGCTTGATCGCAAAAATCTGTACGGCAAACGTGCGCAGGAAGAGTTTCCGGCGTGGCTTGCAAAACAGCCACTGCGATAACAAGGAGATTTCATGCAGAAAATATATGACAAAATTGACGCGGGCGAACGAATTACGCCGGAAGAAGGGATTGCTCTGCTAGAGCAGGGTGATTTGCTCACACTGGGCGCACTGGCACACCAGCGGCGACTGGCTGCCGCATCGCCCGAACACGTCACCTACGTCATCGACCGCAACATCAATTACACCAATATCTGCGAGTGTAAATGCTCATTCTGCGCATTTTACACCGATCTTGATGCACCAAATGCTTACTGGCTGGATCGCGAAACGTTTCGCCAGAAAATTCGCGAAACCATCGCCGCGGGCGGCAATCAGATTCTCCTCCAAGGCGGACTGCATCCCGACAAGGGGATTGAAGCCTATGAAGCAATGCTGCGGGGGATGAAAGAAGATTTTCCGGCGCTGCATATTCACGGCTTTGGCGCGCCCGAGGTGGATCATATCGCTAAAGTGAGTCAACTTTCGCTCGAAGCAACACTGCTGCGACTGAAAGCGGCTGGATTGGGAACCATTCCCGGCGGAGGGGCAGAGGTTTTAGTCAACCACTTCCGCAGCGCGATTTCACCGAATAAAATCAGTGCGGATCGTTGGATTGCCGTCATGGAAGCGGCGCACCACGCCGGCATTCGCACCACCGCCACGATGATGTTCGGCGCTGGCGAAAGCAACGCCGACCTGATCGAACATTTTGAACGCTTACGTCTTTCCCAGCAGGCGACCGGAGGTTATACCGCCTTTATTCCATGGCCATTTCAGCCCGACAATACCGAGTTTTCGCGCCAGCGGGGCGGAGCCTTTATCAAAAAAACCTCACACGAATATTTGCGCCTTTTAGCCGTCAGCCGTATCTATCTCGACAACTTCAAAAACATTCAGGCCAGTTGGGTCACGCTATGGAAGAAGATATCTCGCGATTTTTAGCCGCTGGCATGACTGCTCATCTGGCCAAACCCGTTCGCAAGGTCGATCTGCTGCATACGTTGGGGGCGCTTTTTGGGCCAGATACGCCGCATCAAGCACCGCAACCCGCTTGCTCACGTCCAGCGGCAGGCGATTTTGCCTCACAGTCGGTCTTTAACTGGAAGTGGATCAGTGATAATTTTGAGGGAGACTACGAACTGTGGCACTCCATGCTGGAGCGATTTTTTCAGGAAACCTATCCCGCATTAGTGCAAGCACTTCAGCAAGCGATAGCAGACGGTAATCAAGAAGAAGTTGCGCTCCAGCTACACCGCCTCAAAGGGTTGGTAGGGCTGTTTCAGGCGCCACAAGCCTTTGAAAAAGTGCGTGCACTAGAGCAGAAAGCGCGGCGGGGGGAATCCATGACGCTGCGCGAGCTTGAAGCTATACAGCAGGAGCTTGCTTATACACGGGAAGTCGCCCGTCGTTGGCCGGAACTTATCTGATCAACGTTACCGCACGCTCAGCGTCAATTCGACATCATCCAGTTTTTTCGCATCGACCCCGTTGT
>NZ_AWNK01000013.1 GCF_000469585.1 Chrysiogenes arsenatis DSM 11915 | reverse complement strand
CGTCAATACGGGATAATACCGCGCCACATAGCAGAACTTTAAAAGTGCTCATCATTGGAAAACGTTCTTCGGGGCGAAACTCTCAAGGGATCTTACCGCTGTTGAGATCCAGTTCGATGTAACCCACTCGTGCACCCAACTGATCTTCAGCATCTTTTACTTTCACCAGCGTTTCTGGGTGAGCAAAAACAGGAAGGCAAAATGCCGCAAAAAAGGGAATAAGGGCGACACGGAAATGTTGAATACTCATACTCTTCCTTTTTCAATATTATTGAAGCATTTATCAGGGTTATTGTCTCATGAGCGGATACATATTTGAATGTATTTAGAAAAATAAACAAATAGGGGTTCCGCGCACATTTCCCCGAAAAGTGCCACCTGACGTCTAAGAAACCATTATTATCATGACATTAACCTATAAAAATAGGCGTATCACGAGGCCCTTTCGTCTCGCGCGTTTCGGTGATGACGGTGAAAACCTCTGACACATGCAGCTCCCGGAGACGGTCACAGCTTGTCTGTAAGCGGATGCCGGGAGCAGACAAGCCCGTCAGGGCGCGTCAGCGGGTGTTGGCGGGTGTCGGGGCTGGCTTAACTATGCGGCATCAGAGCAGATTGTACTGAGAGTGCACCATATGCGGTGTGAAATACCGCACAGATGCGTAAGGAGAAAATACCGCATCAGGCGCCATTCGCCATTCAGGCTGCGCAACTGTTGGGAAGGGCGATCGGTGCGGGCCTCTTCGCTATTACGCCAGAATTCGAGCTCGGTACCCCTGAGTCTAGGTCGGACTAGACCTTGTAAAACGACGGCCAGTCCAGTGTGCTGGAAAGGAGAGTTAAGACTCTCATACACTTTATGATTCTCTCTTCTTCCAATACTTACCACGTACACAACAAGCCGATCATCAATCACTTTATAAACCAAACGGTAACCTATCGTTTTAAGCTTGATTTTATAGACATTTTCAAATCCGCTGAGCTTATCTTTGGGCACTTTAGGATTTTGAAGTCTTTCAGTAAGTTTTTTGTGCAACTGCAACTTGATAGCGTGATTCACGCGCCAGCCACTCTTTCAGAGCCTTCGGGTGAAACTCAAGCGAGTAAGTCATCAACATCTACTTTGATAGGCTTTACATCATCGTTGATTCTTCGTTCCGCTTCCTTCGCCAAATAATAATCATCAATAATATCCATCATTTCTTCATATACACTGCTCGGCACTAAATACGCACTCGGAACATTGTGATTCAGAATTGCAATCGGATGGTTTCCAGCTTGCTGGAGAAGTTGCGAGGGTGATTTTTTTAGCTCGGTGATACTTGCCGTATAACTCGACAGAATAGGTCGCATATTTCACCTCTTTTTTGACACTAAATTTATCACTATTCCAAGTGCTTTTTTTGCAATTTATCACCGCAAAAACGGCTACAATATCTTAACCAGAGCAGCCACAATAGCTATTGAAGCAGCCAGCATCGTACCTAGGCGCAACGTTAAACGCAATTCCAGACGATCCAGGTCGTCCTTAGCAGCCAAACGCTCGTCAATAAGGCGAGCTTGCTCCTCCGCAATAATTTCAGCCTGCGGCTCTGGCATACAGTCGCTTTACAAATTTATGGGTATCAAAAGTAATAGAACTCATACATCCTCCCCAAGATACAACGTGCATAACTACCCTTGACAATCTGGTTCAACTGAATCGGTGGGAAAACTTATCCTCTAAGCTCACTCTCATCCACTTCGATCAGATCAATACCAGCTTCGCCAGCGTCGATCACCTGTTTAACTTTTTCGGCAGGCATATCGACCAAGTCAGCAATATCATTGATTGGCGCACTACGCTGAACGAGCTTACGAATCGTTTGGTACTTTAGGCTGCGGATGCGCTGAATACCTGCAAGCAACCCACGCATTTCACCAATTCTTACACCCTCATCCCTCTTCTCTTTCAACCACATATCGAGTCTTTCTGCTAACATGGCACTACTCTCCTCTGTTATCTCGTCGATTTCTGGTACCTCCATATCGGGGTAGCGGCGACGGATTAAGCGTTTTAGCCAAATGGCAAAAGTACGACGAATCTCTGCATACTTTGGGTCTGCTATCACATGGGCTAGAGCCGACACCTGCAATCTTAGTTCTTTAGGGTGCGTCATTTCGAGTTTTATCAATTCGGCAACCAAGTTCGTTGCACCAGTTTCTAGTTCATTGCTAGGCACCCGTCCTTCGTCAAGTAAAAAATATTGCAATTGTGGCGTAAACCTCCGCAGAACGGGGTGTACGGGATCAATTAACCTACTAACTTCGGTTGGTGCCTGCCACGCCTTGGTGCCGTTATAAATCAGTAGCGGCATAATCGGTGGCAACTTATCTCCTTTACCTAGTTTTTCACTTTTAATAATGTCTTGGTAGAGCAGTCCTACATATGTTAGAAACCGAACGCTCATAAAATAGTCTTCACTCGACTGAAATTCAAGGAATAGATAGAGATAGAGCCATTCACCACGAAAACGCAAGCGCCAAACACAGTCGTTATACTTGCCTCGGTAGTCGTCGGTAATACGAGTTTCGGTGTAAGGTTCAAGGGTCTCGTAATCGAGTTCTTGTACCCAGTCGTATTTCACAAAGCCAAGCAGCAGATCGCGCACCAGCCATGGGTGGCTAAAGATCTGCTTATATCCACTGTCGTGTTCTTGGTGCTGGTTAGTATTGTTTGCTTGGCTCATAGGTATCGAGTATAGGCCGAAGGGAGTGAGCTTTGCAAGAAAGGAGTGCATCTTGTCAGCGCACCCTCTTGCGTCCAAAAAGCACAGCTTCTCTCACCACTCGTATCGAACATATCCCCCCCGTCACATCGAACATACCCCCCGTCATCTCGAACGAAGTGAGAGATCCAGATTTCTCCTCGTAGAGATCGTCGAAATGACAAAAGTTCGAGATAAAAAACCCCTCCCACTGCAAGCAGAAGGAGGGGTTTTTTCATGATCAGAAAATGGCTTATAATCCAGGAGTAGGCGGGAACAGGTTATCAGGATAACATGCTTCGACTACTTTAGGAGGATAGAAATCACTTGGCAATCCTTGCACTGGCGGATAATCAACCGCACAATCAGCCGGATCAATCGGATCAGGGTCAACAGGCGTAGCGCTTACCGTGAAGGTAACACTACCGGAAACAGCTTTATCACTGGTGTCAGTCGCGGTAATTACCACAGTACTAACCGCCGACGCTGCCGTCGCCGTACCACTGATAACGCCCGAAGCCAAAGCAACACCTGCCGGGAGTGAACCACTCGTAACAGCATACGTCAGCGTTCCGTTATCTTTGAAAAACGATCCAAGCTGAAGCGGTGTCATTGCAGTACCAACCACTAACGTCTGTGCTGGCAAAGCAGAAACTAAGCGAGGGAGACGGTTAGCTTGGCCGTAAATAGCATCGAACTCGCTAGTTTCTTTTGTATCATTTGCAACAATCAGCGCCTCAATAGAATCGCGTACACTGGCAACGTCAACCTCCAGCGTATCACCATTAACGGGCTGTGCCGAATAGTAAGCAAGCGACGCCGCTGCACGTGCACGGTTCGTCTCAAGGACGGCTGCCTTCGCTTGAACTTGCTCCGCAATTACAGTAGCAATCTCTTCAGCACTGTCCACCGACGGCGTCTGTTCGATACTGTCAAGCTGAGCCTGATAAGCAGCGCGCGTTATCTCAATAGCATTCTGCAATGCCGCAGCGGAAAGAGCACTATCGAGTAATTGAATCTCATTCGTCAGAGTTTCAATAATACTCGATGCAGCATTGATCTGTGCTTCTACAAGATTTGCTTGTGCAGCATCAACCAGCCCTTTTGCATTTCCAGCAATCTCGCGGACATCTGCACTATCAAAAACAACTGTCTCACCACTGTCGTTTACGAGTGGATTAGATGCTAAATGCGCACCCACTGCAGAGAATGCTACCCGCACTCTTTCGGCGGTATCCGAGCCAAGATTGTTACCGGTAGCCGACTTTAACGTAGCAACAATATTCTGCACAGCAAGCGCAGCTTTCCGAGCAACTTGAATATTATTCCCGGTAGCATTCGGATTACCAATATCAAGCTTTTTTACCTGAGCTTTAGTGATTGCGCCTGCATCAAAAACCGTCGGCGCAAAGTGCAACAAGGTAGTAAGCGGTGTCACATAGAGTCCTTCTGGACTATCGACACCACTCACGAAGTCTGCGATCAAAATTCCAGTAAATGGCTTATTGTTCGCAACGTCAGTTCCACCTTCAGCAGTAATCTGGGAACTACCCGTCACATCAACGGTGTAATTTCCCGTAGCACCAGTAAGGGTAGGTTGGGGAACGCCGTTCACCTTGATAGTTGCGCCCGAAATATATCCATCGGAAACATTTCCGGAGACGGAAACCGACGACGATGCAGGCGGAGTTGACCCACCGCCGCCGCCACCGCAGCCGGTAACCAGCGTGGCGCCACCAAGCGCCAGTGCCGTCATAAATACAAGAAATTTCCTACTCATAGAATCTCCTTGGTTGTTTGAACATTTCAACTCAGGCGGTAAACAAAAAAGGCTTCCCCCCTCTGAGGGAAGCGATTAGGTTCTGTAGAAAGAGAACCCCCTCCCGAGGGTAAGAGGAAAACCTCGGGAGGAAGAATGTGAACCGCAAGTAATCTAAAGCAGGGGTCTTTTCTGACTATTACGGCAGTTTGTGAACCGCTTTAATGTCAGCAACTTTGCCTGCACCGTGACACAGGAGGCAAGCCTGAGCTGCTGGATTGTAAGTATTACGGCGAACTTCAATCTGCCCACCATGTTGGTTCATGTGTGCAATAGCTGTAGCATCAGAGTGACACTGGTTACAGCTTGCTGCCATGTGACCGATAACGTAATCCTGTGGATTTGCCCCTACAGTGTTACGCGCCGCAATCATTGCATCGGCAAGATCTGACGTGTCCATAGCGAGGAGTTCCGCTTCGGTAGAGTCAGTGCTACGAATCTTAGAAGTCGTTGGCAATGCACCGGTAGCGCGTGGATAGTAAGAAGTTCCAGCATGACACTTGGTACAGTCGGAACCGATGACAAGGTCAACAACATCCATAGCAAATTCAAACTCGTTGCTCTGTCCGCTGCTTGCGCCAGTGGTTACGTTGCCACCACGGATGAATTTCTTCTCCCCAGTGAAGTACCCAGAGTGAATACCGTGAGCCAGTTCTTTCAGGTTGTTACTGGTTTCAGCCTGAAGGCGAGCTTGGTTGTTGCCATTCACGATAGCAACCGCCGCTGCAGTACCGCTCTTTAATGTGTTACCACTGCTGGTCAGGTTCGGGTTGTGGCAACCAATACACATATTCGGGTTACTGATACGCGATCCAGAACCGTGCATACCAAAGTCAGCGTGGCACGCTTGACACTTAGCCGCTGTAGCAATTTGCGGATGCGTGATCGCACTATTGCCGGTGCCAACAAAGCCAACGGCAGAAATCGGGCGCTCTTGTGAAAGAGCTGGAATGTAGCTCACGCCACCCACAGTCGCAACACTACCAACATAGCCCTGAAGGAAAGCACCCTTCATGTAGGCGTCAGCAGGGTAGGAACCCGCTGGGAATATTGCTGTGAAAGTACCATCCGCGGAGTCAAAAGTCAGTCTATCAGGGCTATCTGTAGCGTTATCAATCGTAAGGTTAACGTTTGGCTGTGCATTCGGACGGTGAGCATTGTTCCAGTCACGTGGCTGGGTTACACCAGCGGCAGTGTCAGGTAAGCTGCTCACGAGGTACACTTGCAAGCTGGTATTAGGTTTGGTAGTTCTTACGTCAAGAGGAGCCTGCGTCAGGCTGTTCTTGACACTGAATTTCACCAGTGCACTGCCGTCAGTACTGTCAGTTACACTGTGAATGGTGTACGTGTAATTTGGCAGAGCACTTACGTCGCCTCTGGCGCCAGGAAGGTGGACTTTACTAATCTCAACATCAGGCATAGTGGTGCCAGTGTGACATGTTACACAACCAGAAACTCCTGCGCTTGGACGGTGCGAAGTAGCAAGCTGCTGACCATCAGCAAACTTAGCACTCACGTCGTGACACGAGAAGCAGGCAAAGAAGCTTGGCTTCGTTTTCCAGTTGTCCGCACTGCCGCCAGTTGAGCTGTGGCACGACGTACACTCACGTACTCTTTCAACTTTATGCCCAGCAAGATCTTTGTGGAATGCGTGAGCAATTTCCGTAAGAGTGCGGTTTTGACCCGCAGCAGTACTGTTTACCACATTAAAGCTGCCATAGGCACTTATAGCAGCACTGTTATTCCTTCTTGCCGGCTCAGAGTGACACGTTACACAAGTTTCAACCGAGAAGCGGTTTGAGTGATAAATGCCACCGGTTGATCTGGAGTGGCACTGATAGCAGCTTGCTGTTTCAGCCACGTTGCGGCTTGGAGTTGCTACGCCAGTAGCGGGAACGACATCATACCAGCCATCAATCCCTTCACGTCCTAGAGCGCTATCAGCATTGACGCGGAACGCAAGGCGATGTACCAATCCTTCGGCAGTTTCTACAATCACAGGTGAATTGACTACTACCTCATAAAGACCATTACCCTTAGGGGTGATAGTATTAGAAGCATTACCAAGCACTGTCATATTGTCATCAGCCCCAACCCGAGCCAAACGCAGCATGCCAAACGCTAAGCTGCCATTGGCAGAAAGGTATATCGGATCCATAACTTGGAAGGTAGCGACTAATTTATTCTCTGCGTTCATGGTCACGCCAGAGATAAACACGGGGAGACTTGGCGGAGTTGTTGTGCCGTCAAACGCAACCCCTTTAGCGGTCTTCGCATTTACCCAAAATCCTTGCCCCTGAGCAACACTGCTGGCAACCGGAATCAGCGCCGCTTTCATCCGTGCCTGCATGTTCGCGTCTGGTGAGTAGGCTTCCCAGAACGTCCCTTTCCACGTCCAAGCAGAAGCAAAGCTATTCGCATCGCTAAATTTGCTACTTAACGTGGTTGACTCACTTGTGATAGGAGAAACGAGGTTCCAGCCAGCCTTGACTGAAAGGTTCGGTGACTCTACGGTATCTCCAGTAAGTGTTTTCGTGGTGCTGCTGCTCAATGCCGCATTTACCCAAAAACCATCACCGGCATTCAGGGTAGTTAACCCGCCAATGCCAGCAGCCGTTAGCTGCGACTGAACTGTCGTCTGTGGTGAAAATGCCTTCCACTGACCATTTTCCCATTTCCAAACAGTTTTTACATCGGTAAACGTTGACGCAACATTTACATTGCTCAATGCTGACCCTGCAAGCGTCCAACCGTTGTTCAGAGTAATTGACTGCGTTGCTGCTTGAGCCGACCCTACTAACAGAGCTGCTGCTCCAAGAGCGGCAAGCGCTCCTTTGCAGGCGGTGACGGCGTTCTTGTGTTTCGTCCTCATGAATCCTCCTTGGTTCTTACTCTCCCTGAAACAGGGCAGAGTGGTTACTAAAATACCTTCTCTTCCTCGATGATGAACACACACGAGTGCCTCATCATAAACCCCAAGCAATACTCTCTGGTCTGTTGCACCTCCATACCTGATGAGGGTAATTACAAGGTATATCAGCGGGATCTGCCGGAAGCAGACCCCGTTGTTACTGAAATTTCCGCCTAAAAGCGGTGTGCGCTGCGCACATCCATATACTCGTCTTTGCCGTGGCAACGAGCACACGACTCCAGTGCGGGGTTCAGCGCATCGCGCCGTACAGCAAATTGTGCTCCATACTGCTGCATATGCGTTTTTGCTGCACTGGAAATGTGGCAGGTAGCACAACTGGCACCATAAGCGGTCGTCATACGGTCGGCACTGTTCGTAATGCTTGCCATTGCGGCACGCAAGGAGTCGGAGCTGTCTTCGTCCGTAGTGTCGGCACGGACGTTATTGACAGTGGCCAATACTCCCTGACCTTCGCGTGGGTAGTACGTTTCCGTGATATGGCACTTGGTACAATCGGTGCCAAATATTTGCGCCACCCCACTATTTCCAAATAAGTTGTGGTTGAAATCGTATGGCGTTGGGTTGTTGTTCTGGTTGCGGACTCCAAGCAGATTTCCGGCGTGAATACCGTGGATGAGCTCTTTGAAGTTATTGCTGGTTTCAGCACGCAAGCGGTCACTGGCAGTGCGGAACATACCCACACGATCCGACGAATCGGTTGCCAGTAACGGCAAAGTGTGTCCGCTGCTGGTGAGTGCTGGGTTGTGGCAAATCACACATACTTGCGGGTTATCCACACGGTTACCGCCGTGAAAAGCGATCGTGTCGTGACAGCTCAAACACTTGGTTTCGTCCACAACGCGGCGGCGCTCGGTGATTCCGTCAACAAAATGCACCACGGAACGGGTAGCGAGTCGGACAGACTCGCTGCCTACTGTCTGCTGGAAATACCCTTGCAGGGCAATCGCTTTCATGGTCGCGCCAGCGGGGAACGGAGCGGAGTTCAGGGTTGCGATATAGGTGCCATCTGCCTGACGCTCGAGCGTGTCACCAGCAGCACCAGCCACAAGACTACTGAGCGCTACCGTTTGCGGTTGCCCCTGTCTTTTGCCCTGCTGATTCCAATCAGCCGGTGTTGTTGCTAACGCATCTGGCTGGGCATACGCTACCAAGAACGTGGGGCCGCCAGTTAGTTCAGCATTATTGGCAAATAAGTCCATCGTGTCGGTTGTATCGCCACGGTTGATGAGAATACTAAAATGGATTTTGGGTACAGAGTCATTTGATTCTGTGGTTACGCCGTGGATACGATACTCGAACGAGTACAAGTCGCGCTGCACTCCAGCAGAGGTTTTATAGCCTTGCGTAGGGTTCAGTGGTGTTTTCCCAAGGGTTGCGTGAGCGGTAGTGATGTTGAGCTTTACATCGGTTGTTGTCGCATTGTGACAACCAATGCAGGCACCACCAGCAGTGCCTTCAGTAAAGTTTCCATGGAGAAATGTTGTGCTACCAGCGACAAATGGCTTTTGCTGACTTGACTCCCCATCATGACAGCTAAAGCAGGCGCGATAACTGGGATTGGTTTTCCAGTTATTACCCGCAGCAGTAACACCCGTGTCGTTAGCTTCGACAGTGTCGCCACGGTGGCACTTGGCACAATTCATAGGCTGTGCCGTTCCATGTCCATATGGCCACGCCGGATACACGACACCAGCAGGTTCAGCTCCGGCATACTTCACGCCTCCCCATTCAGGTGAATCGAATGTGGCGTAGGTGTGCTTACTCATATTGTAGCCGTAAATGGCATATTCTTTACTGTCCTCCACGAGGCTCGGCAGTTTATGCCCCATGTGAATTTTGTGAATCATCTGCGTCATATCAAGGCTGTTGCCGCTTTGGGCGTCGGTGGTATAGGGGTTGTGACACGTCACGCAATACGCCACATCTACGCGGTTACCACCGTGAATGCGGAAGCTCCCTTTTTCATGGCACTCAAGGCACGTTGCAGTTTTGGCTACTTCGCGCCGTGCACTGTCTGCTGGAGTGCTGAGATCGGCAGGAACAAAGTCATACGCGATATTGATCGCATTTGTTCTCCCCTTGGTAGCATTGGTGTTAATCTGAATGCCTATACGATGAACAGCATATTTATCAAATGCAACGTTGTCATATTCACTCAGTGTTTTGGGGAATTGGAATTTGATGGCAACCGCATTACCACCTTTGTTTTCAACACTCAGCGCCCCCGCTGTACCTGCAACAGCCGTTGCTTGCAGTGCACTGCTTAGGCCATTGGGAAAATCATTCGTATCAGCAGTTTCGGTGCGGCTCACATAACTGCGCTATTGCTTTGTTCCATCAGCGTGCGTTACCAACCGTGCGAGGGTAAAGCTGATTTCGTTTGCGGCAATATCAGCAAAAGGGTTTGTGGTCGACACAGCCGCAACGCTGGCCGCCACAGGGTTACTCTGCAAGGTAATGGTTGTCGCAATACCAGGCTGCGGATCGGCAGCATCCATAAATGTCTGCATAAATTCATCGTTCGTATCAAGTGTTGCAGTAGCATTATCAACTGATATCACTACTCCAGCAGGTGTCCTGATGGGACCAACTGGTGCAGTTCCACCGCTCCCCTTGCCTCCACCACCACAACCGCTCAGTAGGAGTGCGCTTAAAACACCAACCATGGTGCTCTGTAACAGAGTTTTCCGTTTCATATTCTTCATTACTCCTTCAGGTTTTAGTGGCAGCGACTACAGGTTGCGCCACCGCTGGCTCTTTCGAGGCGACCTTTAATTTTATTCCAGTTTTTCGGATGTGGGCTAATGCCAAGTCCGCTCCGTGCGCTGTGGCATTTCACACAGGTGTCTCCGCTCGGATGGCAAGCCTGGCACGTCGCTAAGTTCTTGCGTGCTTCGCGCGCGTGCGCAGTTGACCATTCGTGAGTCGGGATAATGGAATTCACATGGCAGGTCTTGCAATCAGCCTCAGTGAATTGATCGTGACTTTGTGCCAATGGCCCAGTCTGGAGCGCACTGAAGTTACGGCGGTGCGACTCCATCCCAAGGTCGTTACGGCGGAATTTGTCGTGACAGTCGGTGCAGAATCTGTTTTCACGGTGACAGTTGGCACAGAGGTTCGGATTGGTACGCGCTGCTATGGGGTGAGTAATGCTGAATTCCGAGGTATGGATGTTGCTGAAGTTATTGCCAAGTTTCCCCATTTCGTCAGCTTTGTCGGCTATATGGCAACTCAGGCAGTCGGGAATGTTGCGCGTACGCGGCTGGTCGTGGCACTGCATACAGTCGTTCCGCTTACTTTTGGCATGTGCGCCGTGTGTCAGCGCCTAAGCGGGGCCGTGGGTTTTCAGCGCAGGGATAATGACGGTTTCATTGAAGGCATTGCCATGACACTGCACACACGCACTGCGCGGCGGTGAAAGAATTTCCAGCGTTGTGCCGTGGCACGTGGTGCATTCCATGCCACCCATGTAGTTGACATGGCGGTCGTGGTTATAGGTAACCACCGCTGTTTGCGCGATGGAATAGGTTATCGCCCCCATGAGAAGGCAACCAAATAAGAGAAATATGGCAAAGGTAAATCGGTTCATGTCGCTTCCTTTTGCTTAGAAGTAGTAGTTCAAGCGTACGCGGCCAAGGTGGAACTTATCCCACAGGGCGCTTTTAGCCTGCTCTATCTTAAATTCCATCGTTACGCGCTTTCCAAGGTAAAGCGTGCTGTCTACCCAAATGCGGTGCGAAGTGGTTTCATCCACGCCGTACGCGCTCCCTTCATAAATTTCCAGCCAGCGTTCCATAACGTCAACGCTCGCACCAACTCCCGCCTGAAAGGTTGGGGTAAAGAGCCATGCCGCACGGCCACGCACCCCTTTCAAGTCTTGTCCTTCATCTTGGGAGCGCCATACACCGGCAAAATAGCCAGAAAACTTATTCAGACGAACTTGCTCCAGCCCAGCTTCGTAAACATTCGCATTCGAAAAATCCTCGTACATTTCATGTGTGTACTTGGCAAATGCGCTCAGGCCGAGGTTAATGCGGTAAGTGGCTTTGGTCATGATTTCTTTGTATTCAGAAACGGCAAATACTGAATAGAGCGACTTAGAGGAAAAAACAGGAAGGGAGTAGAGGTACTCGCCACGCAGCGTCCATTTTTCTGCAGCGTGATAGTTGGCTCCAGCAAGGAAGTAGCTGATGGTGTCGCTGAGGTAGTCGTACTGCGTTTCGGTATAGAGTTCGGCTTTATCGTCAAAGTTCAGGTAAGCATTAAAGCCGTAGAGTTCATGGCTCAGTTCGCTCTCTTCGTACTTACGAACAGTCGACAAGCCGAGATGAAGCCTGTCACTCCACACATCGGTAGAAATTTTCGCCCCAGCTATCATATCGCCAGCTTTATAATCTTCGTAGTACTTGACGTCTCCACCGCCAAAAAAACCAATGCTGACTGGACCAAGGTTGCGAACATCGACAGAGAGCCCATCCATCATAGCAGCGCCAGCGGTGCTGGCTACAAAGTGGCGGCCAAGTTTGAAGTCTACTTTATCGGCCATGTTACGCTTTTCAAGATAGGCATAGTAGAGGTGACTGCCCACTTCATCGTTATCGTGCAGGTCAGTAGCGGCGCGGCCATAGAAACGGAAGGTGAAACCTTTGTCTGCAATATCGTTGGCATGAAGTAATAAATACTGGTAGACGGGGAGAGCGGTCTTATTATCAGGCTCGTCATAGTATTCTACGACACTGCTCAGGTGCCCATGAATGCTGGCTCCCGATGCAGTGGAGGCCATTAGAGCGGCGGCCAGAGTACAGGGCAGCATGCGTTGCCGGAATGTCATGGATCCTCCTTCTCAACTGTTTCTGCAAACACACCACGGTGAGGTGCGTAAAGTGCGCACACCGGAGGGAATGTAATGCAAAAATTTCACACTTGGGTCGTGTATTATAAAACGCCGATATGCGTCACGTGAATTTTTCATCAAAACACTATTTTTTTTACATTGCATTTGACACGTCGAATGGGGTTCACACTGCGATGAGTCCACTTAACTACAACTTTTCTTTGTGCTTATCACGACGGAATGAATCTTCCGCGCGGTTAATTTTCTAGCGGCAAGTTTCCTTACAAGTATTTTTTTATTTCCGCATGGTAAGCCAATGATCGACGACCCTCTATGCGTATGGTTTTTTAGCCATATAATTACAGCACATGAGTGCGCAATTTTTGTCCCCTTGAAATTCTCAACCATACAGAAATAATTTGCGCCTATTTCCTGAATTCCGTATGCTTTCTGCTTAGTTCAGTGTGGAGTATGTTTCTTATTTCGATCAACATATGGAGGACGTATGCGCTTGGAGACCAACGAAAACAGAGTGACGATTTACGGAGAGATTAAGTCGATCGAAGATTACGATTCACTCAAGCGGCAATTCGATGCACTGATTACCAGCCATAAAGTGGTCACGATCCTGATTCACGACTCCACGACCATTACGTCGTCGGTACTCGGATACTTGATTAAGTTGATTTTCCTGAAAGAGATAAAGCTGCATTTGGAAGTGCGCGATGCCCGTTTGTTCCGCATGCTGGAAGAGTTGGAGCTGTTGACAGTCTTGAATGTCACCAAGGTTGGATAATATGGATCGTGCGCGCACTAAAATTGTCGCTACGATTGGTCCGGCAACCCGTTCGTATGACCAGATTCGTGATTTAATTCGCGCGGGTATGAGTGTGGCACGGCTGAATTTTTCGCACGGTTCGCACGAAGAACACCGCGAAGTCGTCAATCGCATTCGGGCGGCAGCGGACGAGTTGGGGATGGCGGTCGCTATTCTGCAAGATTTGCAGGGGCCGAAAATCCGCACCGGCAAACTGCTCAACAACGCTCCCGTGACCCTCAAAAGCGGACAGAAATTTACCATCACCAATCGCCCAATCGAAGGAACCGATACTGAAGTCAGCACCACGTATACGCCGCTGCCGCACGATGTCCGTTCGGGTGATCGGATTCTGCTGTGCGACGGATTGATTGAGCTGCGGGTTATCGAGTCCAACGAAACGGATGTTTTGACGCGCGTTGTTAATGGCGGCGTGCTGAATAATTCACAAGGGATCAACCTACCGGGCGTCAACGTCAGTGCGCCAGCGGTCACCGAAAAGGATTACGAAGATTTGCTCTTCGGTATGGAAATGGAAGTCGATTATATCGCGTTGTCGTTTGTGCGGACAGCGCGCGATATTGAAATGCTGAAAACGATGATCGCTGCCAAAGGAAAGCGCATTCCGATCATCGCCAAAATCGAAAAGCCCGAAGCGCTCGATCATATTGATGCCATTTTAGCGGTTGCCGACGGCATTATGGTAGCGCGTGGCGACCTTGGGGTGGAACTACCGCCAGAAAAAGTACCACTGGTGCAAAAAGAGCTGATTCGTGCAGCCAATGCCCGCGCCATTCCGGTCATCACAGCGACGCAAATGCTGGAGTCGATGATCTACAATCCGCGCCCAACACGGGCAGAGGCTTCGGACGTGGCGAACGCCATCCTTGATGGTTCCGATGCGGTGATGCTTAGCGGCGAAACGGCGCGCGGTGCCTACCCAATAGAAGCCGTGGCAATGATGACGAGTATTGCGCTGGAAATTGAGGGACGCACACCGACGCGACTGGGGCACGAAATGCCAGCGGACTTTGCTCCTGCATCGATTGACGCTGGGCCACAAGCGGTTGGCGCGGCTATCAACGCGATTGCGCGGACGCTGTCGGTGAAGTCGGTATGGGTCTACACGCAGCAGCGCGGCAACACGACGCGGTTGATCGCCAGTTATCGCCCACGTATTCCCGTTTTGGCTTTTACGCCGCACCGTCATTTGCACCGTAAAATGGCACTGCTGTGGGGCGTAGAACCAATTATGATTGACCCTGTGACGACGATTGACGAACTGTCGACGCAGGCTCGGTCATTATCTGAGTATCGTGGAATTGTTCGTAGTGGCGATACGGTGGTAATCACCAGCTCGTATCCGTTTAATAAACACGGGGAGAGTAATTTCCTGCGAATTTTTTCACTGGATTAAAGGAAAAAGGCTGAGATCTCTCACTTCGTTCGAGATGACAAACAGCTTCCCGATAGCCATGACAGTATGAATTCTGTCATTTCGAGCGGCAGCGAGAAATCTCTCTCACTTCGTTCGAGATGACAAACAGCCTCCCGATAGCCATGACAGTATGAATTCTGTCATTTCGAGCGGCAGCGAGAAATCTCTCTTACTCCGTTCGAGATGGCTGCAATGCGAATACACAACGAGGAGCGGCCGCCCATGCCCTACATTGTCACCATTCTCTGCGCCTTGGCCATGTCCAACGCCTTCGCCCCGGAAGGGTTCCCTTTCCTGGGCTGGTTTGTTCTGGCACCGTGGTTGGTGATACTGGCTCGCTCTGCGCACCCCTTTCGGTTGGCACTGTTGTTTGGCTTTTTCTATCACGGTTCACTTCTCTATTGGGTAGGGGGGATATTCAGCGAACACGCACTGGAGAGTCAATGGTTCGGCATACCGGCCGTGGCGCTTCTTTCCTTCTACCTTGCCTTGTATATTGCGATTTGGGGATGGCGCGCCGCCAAGGTTCTACAAAAGCCAACCGTGTGGAGCGGTTTGGAACTCGCCGCCTGGGGAGTTGTGGCCGAAGTGTCGCGTGGCGTTCTTTTCACCGGCTTTCCGTGGCTCTCCTTCGGTTATTCTCTTTCGACATACGAAATTGCCGTTCCGCTCCTGCAACACGGTGGCATCTGGCTGCTCGATTTTCTGGTACTCTTCGTCAACATCACGCTGGCGCTGTGCTGGCTCCGTCCGCACTTTTCCGTTCTTGTGCGGCACGCTTTTTTCGTCGCGCTTTTGCTTGGATTTTCGCTCTGGCAACTGCACATGGTGACACCACCCGCCGAGCCAGAGCGGTCGATTCCGGTGCGAATTGTTCAGGGGAATATTGATCAACACGTGAAGTGGGACGCGGAATATGCCACACACAACCTGAATCGCTACCTAACATTAAGCCGTCAAGGGGGATGGCGCGGTGGGCTGCTGGTGTGGCCGGAATCGTCGCTACCGTTTTTCTGGTCAAGCCACGATCCGCTGAAGGATGATGTGCTGCGCCTCGTCCAAGAATCCGGCAGTGATTTAGTGACGGGCGTCCTGAGCGCCTACACCGACATGACCACGCGCTACTATAACAGCGTGATGCTTTTAGAACATACGGGGAGCACGCCCCAGTTTTACCATAAACAGCACCTGGTTCCGTTTGGCGAATATACGCCGCTGAAAGAGAGCCTGCTTCCGTTTGTCGAAAAATTCGTAGTGGGCGAGGATTACTCCGCAGGGCACAGTAGTGCGCCGCTCCTTTCACGTTTTGGAAAAATTGGCACCTTTATCTGTTATGAATCCATCTTTCCGGCTGCGGTCGCCTTGATTGCTGCAGAAGCAGACTTTTTAGTGAATGTCACCAATGACGCGTGGCTGGGTGATACCCTTGGCCCTTTGCAACATTGGCTGATGGCACGGGCACGCGCTATTGAAAATGGAAAATATTTGATACGCAGCACCAATACCGGCATTACTTCCGTGTTTACGCCACGCGGGGAAGAAATAGCGCTGATCGGCTGGAATCAGGCGGGGTATGTTGACACGTTTATCGCGCCAATTTCCACTCCAACCTGGTTTACCAGCTACCCGTGGGTTGTTCCCGCCGCTGGCGGCCTTATCGCCATGCTCGCCATGGTACTCGGCATAAGCAACAACCGCAAACCGCGCAGTTACCATTAAGATGAGGAGTTTACAGACGATGCGCCTACTTATAGTTGAAGACAATCCTGACAACATGGATTTATTGGTCGAATTGCTCTGCGATCACTACGAACTTTTACAAGCGTTTGACGGAACCGAAGCGCTGTTGCTGCTGCAAAGTGAGCCGGTCGACCTCGTTCTGCTCGATATTTCCCTCCCCGGTATGGACGGCATTGATGTGCTGCGGGAGATACGCAAACACCCTGCTCTGAGCGCTCTTCCTGTTATCGCCGTTACCGCTCACGCGATGATTGGCGACCGCGAGCGTTTTTTAGCAACGGGATTTAACGGCTATCTCGCCAAACCAATTGTTGACGATGACGAACTAATCGCCGCGATAGAAGCATTACGCCCCGCAAAGGAGTCCTGAATCATGCGTACCTTTGACACCTCGCATCAACCCGATTTTTCCGGATCAGTGGAAATCGCAAACGGCATTTACTGGGTGGGCGAATACCTGCCGGGCGATCCTTTCCAGTGCCATCCCTATTTGATCGTCAATGGCACGCACTCCATTCTGGTCGATCCGGGCAGTGTCCTTGAGCGCGAAGCACTGCTGCGTAAAGTGCAGCAACTCGTTCCACTTGATCACATTCAGTTCATCATATTGCACCACCAAGATCCCGATCTCTGCTCGCTCGTGCCGGAGCTTGAAACATTGATCGGTCGCGAAGATCTGCACATCATTACCCATAGCCGTATGACGGTACTCCTGAAGCACTACGGCATTCGCTCGCCCTACTATTGCATCGATAAAGAAGGTTTTGGCATTAACGCTGGTGGTCTCGAACTCACCTTCCACACCACCCCATATTGCCATTCACCGGGCGCGTTTGTCAGTTACGCCACACGGGAGAAAGTGCTCTTTTCGAGTGATCTCTTCGGCGGTGCCGATATTTCATGGAGCTTTTACGCTGACGAAACGTACTTTGAAAAAATCGTCAGCTTCCATTCGGCCTACATGCCCAGCCGCGACATCCTGAATTACTCTTTGCGTAAAATTGAAGCGCTGGATATCGACCTGATTGCGCCCCAACACGGCTCCATTATCCGCCGCCCACTGATTGCGCCGCTGATTACGCGAATGAAAGGGATGGAGTGCGGGCTGTATATTGAAGAAAAATACTCCGCCGAACTACTCGATATGGTGGAAAAACTCCGTGAACAAACTGATGAGCTAAATCGCACAAAACGACAGCTGGAACACCATCAGTTGCAACTCGAAGGGATTGTGGAGCAAAAAACGCGCGATCTGCAACGGCTGAACGAAAATCTTGAAGAACGGGTGCGCCAGAAAACCGATGCTCTCGAACAGGCAAACTCCGTCTTGCTTGCCGACCAACGGCAACTCACCATGTTCAGCCGCTACCTTTCAAGCCTTAATTCCGTTGACGTAGCGTATCTGGCGGGAAAGGCCATCAAGCAACTCGTCGAACTCACGGCGGCGCAACTGGGCATTTTCTATATCTGGGAAGAAGGCCGCCTCAAAGCGCTTAATCGCCACGCTTACGATAAACAGGTACTGCAACACGCCTTGTTTGAACCTTCTGGCCGCGGCTTGCCGTTGCAGGCGCTCGAAGCGGGGCGGCCACTGAGCATCGAAGGGATTGATCCGGCCGCATTTCCCGTGATCGATACTGGCCTGATGCCGCTTACGATGCGCCACATCCACGCTATCCCCCTGATATTTCAGGAAAGTCGTCTTGGCGTTATTTTGCTCGCCAGCGTCGGCGCGCTGCGCGATCAGGAGTATCTTGATGGCTACATGAGCGCGCTCACGCATTCGCTCAATAACGCGATGAACTACGCCATTGTCCAACGTCAATCCATGAAGCTCGAAGAGACAAATATGCAGCTGCGCGAAGCCGACCGCATGAAGAGCGAATTCCTCGCCAATATGTCGCACGAACTGCGGACGCCACTCAACTCCATCATCGGTTTTTCGAATATTCTCGGCAAAAACCGTCAGGGTCACCTTGATGCAAAAGAGCTTTCCCAAATGGAAAAAATCAACCGTAACGGCCATCATCTCCTTAACTTGATCAATGATATTCTTGACTTGTCAAAAATTGAAGCCGGCAAGATGGAAGTCCACCTTGCGACCCTTGATCCCGAATTGATGATGCAGCAGACCCTTGATATGGTTGCATCGCAGGCAAACGCCAAAGGGATAACGCTCTCAATCAACAATCAGCTCCCGAAAGGGACGACAATTGTGACTGATGAGCATAAATTGCGACAAATTTTACTCAACCTTGTCGGCAACGCGGTCAAATTTGTTGAGCCGGGGCATGGCAAAACCGTCTGCCATATTTCGCGTAACACCGAAGGGTATATTTTGATGACTATTGAAGATAATGGCATCGGGATCCCCGCCGAAAAACACGAAACGATTTTCCAGCCGTTCCGTCAGGGTGATGGCAGCACTACGCGCCGCTATGGCGGTACGGGGCTTGGCCTGACTATTTCGCGTAATCTTGCTGAACTGCTCGGTGGCACGATTCGCGTGGCGTCGGAAGTTGGCCGTGGTTCACGCTTTACCGTAGCGCTTCCGACGGCTCCCACGCACGTGGACGGGGAAACAAAGCAATCAAGCCTGCCACAGGAGCACGTATCGCGCGAAACAACTATCAGCCACGACGACTTCCGCGTCGATTCCGTGCTCATTATTGACGACACGGAAGATAGCCGCGAGTTGATCCGTGACTACCTGCAAGAGTTTTCGCTCACAATTTTTACCGCCGAAACTGGCGAAAAAGGGCTGAAAATGGCGCGCGAGCTGCGCCCGTCGCTCATTACACTCGACATCATGATGCCTGGCTTGAATGGCTGGGAAGTGTTGCGACGACTGAAGAAAGACCCTGAAACCGCTGCTATTCCGGTGGTTGTCGTCAGCAATATTGCCGACAACTCGCGCGGCCAAGCACTGGGCGCGCTTGATTGCCTGTCAAAACCCCTTTCGCGCGAAGATATCCTCCGCTCGTTTGGGCGTTACATTCAGGGATCGTTCGGTTCCGTGCTGATTGTTGATGACGAAAAAGAGATGCGCGAACTTATGGTCGATATGCTGAGTGCGCAATCCGAAGATATTCGTCAAGCGGCCAGCGGCACCGAAGCACTCGCAATCCTCGCTGGCGGTTTTATGCCCGATGTGATCTATTTAGACCTGATGATGCCAGAGATGAACGGGTTTGACTTCCTGATTCGTCTGCGCGCAGATGCACGGTTTTTGACACTCCCCGTGGTCGTCGTGACCGCGAAAGATTTGACCCGTAACGACCTTGAAGTGCTCGGGTTGGCTGGCGCGAGGGTACTGCAAAAAGGGCCTGCGGCGGAAAACCTTATCAAACAATTTGCCAGGAATTACTTAGCGAGGAAGAAGGAATGAGTTCCATTGCACCGAACAGCGCCCACCTGAGCGATCTTTGCATTCTGATTATCGACGATAATCTCGACAATGCCGACCTGATTGAAGCGTTCCTTGATGAACAAGGATATACCAATCTTCAGAAAGCCTCTACGTTTGCCGAAGGGGTGAAAATCCTTGAAAAGCATTCCGTCAGCCTGATCATTCTCGATGTCATGATGCCGGAGGTTGATGGTATTACCGCCTGCCGGATGATTAAAGGGGATGAACGGTGGCGCGATATTCCGGTGATCATGGCAACTGCCAGAACCGACCTTGATACGCTTCGCAGCGGTTTTGAAGCTGGTGCCAGCGACTACGTGCGCAAGCCCATCATCAATGCTATTGAATTGCTGGCGCGGGTCAGAAATCTCCTTGCAATGCACTGCGAAATGGTGCTGCGCCTTGAGCACGAACAGGAGTTACGCGAGATCAACCAACAACTCGAAGAACGGGTGCAGCAGGAAGTCGCGAAAAATTGGGAAAAAGATCAGATGGTGATCCACCAAAGTCGATTGGCAGAAATGGGCGAAATGATTGGCAATATTGCCCACCAATGGCGGCAACCGCTGAATATTGTCGGATTAACGGTCGAAGATGTCGTCGATAATTTTCATTCTAAAACCGTGACGAATGCCTTCTTGGATGCCGCGCTCGAAAAAATTACGAACCAGCTGAGCTATATGTCAAAAACCATTGACGACTTCGCCAATTTTTTTAAGCCGGAAAAAGAAAAAACCGTCTTCTTACTGAAGCATAGTATCGAACGGGTGCTGTCGCTCATACAACCCGTATTTGAGATGCACCATATTACCATTGATGCCCAGTGTGATTCCGGCTGCTTTATCTACGGCTATCCTCAGGAATTCATGCAAGTCTTGCTGAACATCTTGAATAACTCACGTGATGTACTGGAAGAAAAACAAGCCGGCGAACGGCTGGTCACTATCCGCTGCCAAAGCCACGACAACGATACGATTATGACCATTCGCGATAATGGCGGCGGGATTCCCGAAGCGGTGCTCCCACGCATTTTTAACCCATATTTCACCACGAAGTCGGCCGCGAAGGGGACGGGCATTGGTTTATACATGTCGAAAATGATTATCGAGCGCAATATGTGTGGCACCATTCAGGCCGCAAATGTGGAAGGTGGCGCAGAATTTACCCTCTTTTTACCCAGCAAATGCGACGTCACACTGATTGGCGAATAAAGGAAACACGAAAAAACAGGAGAAAGAATGATTCAAATTGCCCCCAGTATCCTTTCGGCAGACTTTGCCCGTCTTGGCGAAGAGATTAACGCCTGCCACGGTGCCGACCTGATTCACGTCGACGTGATGGATGGCCGCTTTGTCCCTAATATCACGATTGGGCCTTTGGTCGTGCAAGCCCTCAAGAAAATCACCTCGATCCCGCTCGATGTGCACTTGATGATTGTCGAGCCGGAGAAATATATAGATGCTTTTGCTGCTGCCGGAGCGGGCATTCTGACCGTGCACGCCGAAGCGGCGACACACCTGCACCGTATTGTGCAGCAGATTAAAGCTCACGGCGTACAAGCCGCCGTATCGCTCAACCCCGCCACACCATTAACTATGCTGGAAGAAATTCTCCCTGAGCTCGATATGGTACTGCTGATGAGCGTCAACCCCGGTTTCGGCGGCCAGAAATTCATCCCCAGCTCACTCGATAAAATTCGCCGCTTGCAAAAGATGATCGCGGCAACGGGAAAGCGGATACCAATTCAGGTCGATGGCGGTGTTACGCTGGACAACATCAGCACATTGGTGGAAGCTGGCGCAGAAATCTTTGTCGCTGGCAATGCGGTGTTTTCAACACCGGATTATGCGGCAACCATTACGGCACTTAAACAGGCAGGAAGCCGCTAAAGGACTCGCATGAAATCGATAGCATTGCTCATGTGTCTCGCCTGTATCACCGTGCTTGGTGGGTGCGCCGGGAAAATATACTCGGGCGATAACGCCAAGGTGCGCGTGCACGAGTATATTTCGATGTACCCTTCGGTGACACGCGACTTCAAGGAGCATTCACTCGCCATCATCAACTTTAAACCTTCACGGGAAGTCCGTTTTTCCGGTCGTTTTCTGGCCTTGGCCGTCGAAAAAGCCTTTCATACAGAACGGTTATTTTTCCGCGTCGAAGAGCTGGACTACAATGATTGGTTTGCGCTCACCCCGAATGCCAACGAAGAACGCGAAGTGGTCAACGCGATTGAATATGCCCGCAAGGAGCGTTTCAAATATATCATTGTTGGTCACGTCCGTTCCTTTGTAGAGGCGAATAACGATGCGCTCATTGATACCGCCATCCGCCTCATCCGCACGTCAGACGGGATGACACTGTGGTACGGCGATGTCGCAGCGGTTGGCCAATTTAACGCTGGTCTTTTTGATGCTATCTATCCCGCTCTCAGCGAAACCGCTCCCAACATGTCAGAACTGGCGTACCGTATCGGGCGTGAAACCGCAAAACGGGTGCACGACATGTATACTCCCAAAGTACCCGAATCCGCCAAACCTCTGCCACAACGCTTTATCGACCGCTATTTGGACGACCATGGACAGTGGAAATAGTCATGGCGACGGTGACGTTCGGGATTTCGCGAAAACTTGTTCTGCTAGTGGTAGTCGCATCCTTCTTCACCTTCACCGTTGTTGGCATTACCTTCAGCGCCCAATCGTTAATGCGAGCCTATGACGACACCCACGCGCAACTTTCCACCACGGCAGCGATTGTCGGGCAAAGCAGCCAGACCGCCCTGATTTTCCGCGATCGCCAACAGCTCACCATCCTTCTAGGCGCCTTGCAAGCCCACCCGAATATGAACTCGGCTCACCTTATTGCTCCAGACGGAACGATGCTTGCCGAAGCCACCGATTTCCCCCAAACGCCATCGCGCTACCTAGGCACATCAGCACTGGACACGTTTGTTCGCAACACATTCCCGGTCAACGTCGACGCTTACCACACGATTACGCTCTCGGGTGATATCATTGGGCACATTGCCCTCTCGGCGGATATCACCTCGGTATGGGTAGAAATACTGACTGGGCTCTTTGTGACCTTCACGGTATCCCTTGCTTTCGTGCTCCTCAGTCTCATGGTAAGTGTACGGGTTTCGTCCCGCATCACCCGACCTATTTCGGAACTGACAACCGCCACGCGAGATATTGCCGAATCGCGCAACTATGCGATTCGCGTGCTGAAAACGAGTCGCGATGAAATCGGCGCTCTGGTCGATAATTTCAATCACATGCTACGCGAAATCGAGCGACGCGACGAAGAATTGCAGAGCCACCACGAAATACTCGAAACAACGGTTGCCTTGCGTACCGCTGAACTGCGTCAGGCAAAAGAGAGTGCCGAACAAGCGAACGAGGCAAAGAGTACTTTTCTGGCCAATGTCAGCCATGAAATTCGGACGCCCATGAATGCCATTTTGGGCATGAGCCATCTCCTGGCACGCACGGAGCTTCAGGAAAAACAGCGCGACTATCTGAGTAAAATTCAACTTTCGTCGCAAACACTGCTGGAGTCTATCAACGATATTCTCGATTTTTCCAAAATCGAAGCGGGAAAACTCGAATTGGAGCGGATTGCTTTTACTCCAAAAACGCTCACAGAAAACCTGCGTACCCTGTTTGATGCTATAGCCGATGCCAAAGGGGTACGACTCACTATTACGATCGACCCAGCGATTCCCCAGACGCTCATTGGCGACCCATTACGCATTGGACAGATTTTAACGAATCTAACGGGCAACGCCCTAAAATTCACCGAATGGGGCGAGGTAGCCGTCACGCTTTCATGCGGAGAGCTGGCGAAAAACACTTCCAATACTACCCTCTTCATCACCGTACGGGATACCGGAATCGGGATGACGTCAGAGAGTGTCGCTTTGCTCTTTCAGCCGTTTTCTCAAGCCGATAGTTCCACAACACGCCGCTTTGGCGGTACGGGTCTGGGACTCGCCATCACACAGCACTTGGCAACGCTCATGGACGGTACCGTTACTGTGAGTAGCAAACTTGGCGCAGGCAGCGAGTTTCACGTGACTCTCCCCGTTGCCATGGAAGCAGGAGCCAAGACACGACCAACGGCTCCGGCGACTCAGGACACCGTTCCTCGACTGCAAGGAGATGTGCTTGTGGTGGAAGATAACTGGATTAACCAACAGGTTTCACGCGAGTTAATAGAAGCCACCGGCGCCACCGTCACCATTGCGAATCATGGTCAAGAGGCGCTGGAGTGTATCGCACGGCAATCGTTCCATCTTATCCTGATGGATATCCAAATGCCGGTGATGGATGGCTATACCGCAACCAAAGCCATCCGCGAACAACCCGCTTGGCGTGATATTCCGATCATTGCCATGACCGCCAACGCCCACGCGCAAGATCGCGATACCTGTCTCGCATGTGGCATGAATGAGTATCTCGCGAAACCAGTTGTTCCGAAGACATTGTACACATTGCTTGATACATGGCTGGAACGTGATACTCGCGCGCAGACTCTCACACACGCCGACACGCCGCGCCACGCAGAGGTATCCGAAAAAGATGATCAAGAAACTCCGCTCAACTTCCCCGGCATCGATACGCAGAGCGGTATGACACGAGTACGCCAGAATCGTCCACTCTATCTACAGTTGCTCGCTGAGTTTTATACGGAACACCGTGACATTGCTCTGCGTATCAAAAATGCCATGACGAGCGGCCATCTGGAGCGGGCACAAAAAATGTTGCATGCCTTTCGTGGTGTTGCGGCCAACCTTGGAGCGCAGACCCTGGCGGAACAGACCAAGGAAATAGAAAATCATTTTAAGCGCGGTGAAGTGCCCCCCGAGGCCTTGCGCCAGTTTGAACAAAATATCGCCTTCGTGATGCACCCCCTAGCATCACTTGAGAAAATTGAGTATAGTATTCCCTATCGTCCATATGGGGCGCTTGACGCTGAAGCGCTCGTTCCGTTGCTTGAATCGCTCAAAGTTCATATACAACATCGCAGTACCCGTGCTGCGGAACTGCTTCCAGCACTTCGCAAAGCCTTGGGCGGTGAAGCTCCTGAACTGGTGCGCCGGTTTGAGTTAGCAGTAAATACCTTCGCTTTCAAAGAGGCAGAAGATGCGTTGCGACGTATTCAGGATTGGTTGCCAACACAAAACGCACGCTGAATCATTCAGGAGCTCCCATGCACCAAAGAGGCCAGAAAATCCTTATCGTCGATGAT
Organism: Chrysiogenes arsenatis DSM 11915; assembly: GCF_000469585.1. Taxonomy (NCBI): domain Bacteria; kingdom Pseudomonadati; phylum Chrysiogenota; class Chrysiogenia; order Chrysiogenales; family Chrysiogenaceae; genus Chrysiogenes; species Chrysiogenes arsenatis. The sequence continues at coordinate 16,786 of NZ_AWNK01000013.1, read as the reverse complement.
GAACGGCTCAATATTCGCGTTTTAGACGAGATGCTTCGCGACACCTATGAAGTGAGCGTAGCCCTGAGCGGTGAAGAAGCACTTGAAGTAGTACGCATTGTTGTGCCAGATCTTATCTTACTCGACATCCAAATGCCGGGTATGGACGGCTACGAAGTATGCCGCCGCCTCATGGCAGACGAAGCGACCCGTTCCGTTCCCATAGTTTTTGTAACAGCTATGCACGAAAAAGATGACGAGCAGCGTGGACTTGAACTTGGCGCCGTTGACTATATTACCAAGCCATTTCATCCAGCAATTATCCTTTCGCGCCTCAAAAACCATTTGAAACTCCAACAACTCAATCGCCAACTCAAGCAGCAGGTTGAACAGGAAGTCGCCTTGCGCATGACGGCGCAACAAGAGCACGAACTAAGTCGCCAACTGCTTATTCAACAAAGCAAAATGGCAGAAATGGGTTCGATGCTTGGTGCCATCGCTCACCAGTGGCAGCAGCCACTGTGTACCGTTTCAATCCTGACAGAATCGGTGCTCTGCGCTCACCAAAATAAGCTTCTTGATGAAGCATATCTGAAAGAGACCACGGAAAGCGTTCTGCAACAAATTCGCTTTATGGCAAAAACCGTAGAAGACTTCCGCCGTTTTCTTGTACCAAGCAAAGAAAAAGTGGTTTTCAACCTTCTTACAAGCGTACAGGAAATCATCGCACTGATCGGGAAGGAGTTTGAGTTGCGCGATATAGCGCTCGACGTACACTGTCCGCGAAAAGTGCGCGTTATCGGCTATCCGAATGAAGTCAAACAAGTGGTGCTCAACCTCCTGAATAATGCGCGAGACGCCCTAAGCGAGCGGAAATGCACTGACCCACGGGTGAGCGTCACCATTGAAGCCATCGCATCGTCCGCACGCGTCATGGTATGTGATAACGGTGGCGGTATTTCAGAAGACCTCCTCCCTGAAAAACTCTTTGACCCTTTTGAAACCACCAAAGGGGAGAAAGGGACCGGCATTGGCCTTTCGCTCGCCAAACAAATCATCACGCGCATGGACGGCACCATTGCTGCCACGAATACCCATGAAGGTGCCTGCTTTATCCTGACACTGCCACTTGCCGGAGAAGATGCTTGAGTCAAACCTCTGCACCGTACCGTTACCACTGGACAACACTTGTCCTTGTTGCTGTGGTCAGCACATTTGGAGGCTATTTATTGGGGCGCAATAGTGTTCCAACAGCGGAAGCCGTCACACCTATCCAATTTACCTTTCCCGAACGAGTGGAATCGAGTGATGTGCCTGACGAAGCGGCATTCGTCACGATTCAATCAAATACATTTCCCGTTATTGATGGCTGGAGCGGCACGAATGTCAGGGCGCGACAAGAAGCAACGGCGCAAGCATTGGGGATTCCGGTAGAGATCCGCGAATGCCCTGAGTGCCCTGAAGTTCGCGTTATACCGACAGGAAGCTACACCATGGGTTCCCCTGCGTCAGAAATGGGCAGCAATGCCGAACGTCCGCAACACACCGTCACTATCGCCCACCCGTTACTGGTCGGCAAATATGCTATCACTTTTGACGAATGGGATGCGTGTTACGCCAGTGGTGGCTGCACTCAGCGCCTCGAAGACCTGTGGGGTCGCGGCAATCAACCGCTGATCGGAGCAAGTTGGATTCAGATTACCACCGAATATCTCCCGTGGCTCAACCGTGTAGCGGGACTGGCCGATGCTCCCGCCGCTTACCAATATCGCCTTCTGAGCGAAGCAGAGTGGGAATATGCCGCCCGCGCCGGCACCACCGGCCATTTCAGTTTTGGCGGAGTCATTACGGCAAGTCGAGCAAACTTCTGCTATCCCGCGTCTGATTCTGAAGCTGAAAGCATGGCGAGAGGGTGCTCACAGGGAACCGTAGCCGTTGGCAGTTACCCGCCAAATCCGTGGGGACTGTACGATGTTCATGGGAACGTATGGGAATTTGTAGCCGACTGTTGGCACAGCGACTACGTTGGTGCGCCGACTGATGGCAGCGTGTGGGGCACAGAACAGTGCCTGCTGAACAAGCGGATAACGCGTGGTGGTGCGTGGAGCAGCTTTCCGAAAATGGCTCGTTCGGCCTATCGTGGGTCGGCAACGGAAGATGCGAATAGTCGCATTGTCGGTTTCCGTATCGCACGCACCATTCCGATAAAACGAGGTGATTTCTAATGCGAATACGCTACTACTGGCGCTGTAGTGCCCTCGTTGCCGTACTGCTCCTTATAATAGTTGGTTGTGGCGGTGGTGGCGGATCAAGTTGGGTCAGCGACTCATCGACGGGTGGCACAACGGGGGCACTCCCCAGCGGCACAACGGTAACACTGAGCGGCATAGTTGTTGATCCACCCATCCGAAACGCTGCCGTATGGCTCCGTCATAACAGCGATCACACTCTTGCTTCTTTTTGCGGCGTCGGTGGCAATCAGTCGTGCACGACGTGGAGTGACGAAGCTGGTCGCTTCACGTTCATCTTTCCGCGCACTATTGACATGTCAGCCTACCATCTCTCAACCCTCGGTGGAGTAGATACCGTATATGGCACCTCTTTCGAATCGATTACGCTGAAAAGCCCACTGCGACCATATGCTGGCAGTCTTGATACCGTCATTATTTCTCCCGTGACCACCATTATGCAGAGCCTTTCAGAAACCATTACCGATATCCCTACCCTGCAAGCACGTACGCGCCACGTTCTGGGTTTGCCCGCGCATGTTGATCCCCTTAGCGACCCGACCCACTCCAGTGAACTGTTGAAAGTGGCCTATCTTCTGGTACGTATTGCCAGTGAGCAGAGTGCGCAAGGGGGAGGGACGGAAATTCTGAGCGATCTTGGCAACGCCTTACGGACGCAAATACTTTTAGAGAGCAACGGAACCTTAGTTGCTGCGGCGCTCCAGGGAATTGACGCAGCCGTGGTCGCACGAGCGTACGCAACGGCGGAACAGCTCAAAAACGTCACGCAGTTCAGCGGTTCCGCGACGATGAAGCAAATCGCCCGTACCAATACACTGCAGTTGCTGCACAACGCACTCGAAGGGTTACTGGATAATTATCCCGCCGCAGAACTTGCTCCGGCCTATATCGCCAATGTCAGTCGACTCTACGACGCCATCGAAACCATTGCCACCGGTATCGACATCCCCGTCGATACCTTTCGCGTGATGCAGCTGGCACGGTACATCACCTACATCACGTTCAATGTCAATGGGCTCGATTCCACGTACTTTGCTGACTACAATAGCTACCTGAACGATGAGGTGTTTGCAGCTCAACTCACGGCATTATCATCGTCAAACACCTTCGCTACCGAGCGCGAGGCGATTCGACTCCTTGCCAGCGAAGGGCGTATTCATCTGAGCCGCTTTCCGGTTCATCCCGATCTCATGCCCGGCGATGATAATGCCCGCCGCGCCGCGTACTATTTTTCGTCCGATCTTGACCGCAACATGGTCGCTCGCACGCTGATTAACCGCGTGCGGGATGATAGTGTCAATGACGATATTTATTTGTCGATTGTCGCGTCGTACGCCACAGCAGGGCAACACCAGCGGGCAGAAAATCTCGTCAGAAGCTCTATTATCGGGAGCGCCAACCGTGCCAAAGGGTATCGTCTTATCGGCCAGGCACTTCGCCTTTCCGATAGTGCTGCCGCGCTCACCTACCTTCAAGAAGCAGAATCGCTCTTCTGGGCCGAAGGGACATTGACGGATTTCCTCATCAGCGAGCTAATCGAGCTTTCTAAAAACTACAGCCAGATTGCTCGGCTTGACGAAGCGCATGCCCTGCGCAATCAGCTTTGGCACGCCATCGACAATACGCCAAGCTTTAATCAAACTGCAAAATGGACACGCTGGGCACGCATTGCCAACGGGCAGCGCGATTTTGCGGCTCAACTGGCAACAGAAGGGGCACTCCCAGAAGCGCTCCAAGCGCTTGACTACTACTTCACCCTGATTCACCAACTCTCCCCGCTCGCCGGGCCGAACTACAACTCGCATATCTCATCGACCGTGCAGGCGGTCGCTATTTACCGCACCTTGGCCGAACAAGGTGCCGATAGAAACACGATGAAACAAAAGATTCTCGATGCGTTCACCCAACTGGAAGTGTGGCGCAATGCCACTACCGGCACCACATGGCAAGGGGCGACAGGCTATGGCCTGTTGGCCGGTCATCTCTACTGGGCAGGCGACACAACGAGCGCCACTGACATACTGACACTCCTGACCCCTGCCGGACGCGCCGCCGCCATCCGAGGGATACTTATTGCGAAAGGGAGTACCGAAGGATTCCAGTCGGCGCAAACGTTCTACAACGACGACACGATCAAAGGACAACTCACCTTTGATGAAATCGTCAGTTCGTGGAGCTACTTTAACAGTACCGCCCAAGGGATCGCATCCCACGCCCGCCTGTCGGGTGACTTTGCCCTCGCTGAAGCCGCCTTAGATTACCTTGCAACACAAATCGAACAAGTGCGGCAGCAGACAGAACTTACGCCTCACGAACTAATCACTGAATTTAGTCACTTATTGAGCAACCGTTACCTCGAAAAAGGGTATTTAAAACTCGCCAAAGAATATCGACTGATCGGACGACCAGAAAAGTCCGATGCCATACTTGACAGTGCCGAAGCGTATCTCGACACGCTGCCTCATTCATTTGCCCGCTCCAAAGCGTATGCTGCCGTGGGAGCGCAGCACGTTGCCCTGAATCATACGGCACGCGCCAGAACACTCTTCAGCAAAGCGCATCAGACCATCGAAGGACTAGAGCCTTTGTACGCTGCCAACTTCATTATTGGGCAGGCCAATGATCATCTGCTCGTCGGTGACACACTCCACATTACCGATACCCTTCTTTCCCGCGCTACCGAAAGTGCTCGCGCCATGAACAGCGACAACAACCAAGTTGTCGCCTTGCGCCATATCGCCAACTTGTACCAACACACGCCGCAGGCCGAAAAAAGTCAGGAACTGCTTGCACTGGCCTACGATTATGCCCAAACGATTGTTCTGGAAAGCGTAAAAATAGCCGCGTACGAAAACATCGCTCAGGCCTTTGCAGAGCTCGACTTGATTGAAGCGGGATACCGTGCGGCGTGGGAGATCTTCTCCATGTCCACAGAACGCAACCGCGCCCTGAAGCAACTGGCACATGCTGTGACGACGCGCGACGCCTTCCCTTCTTGTGCGGTGGCATTCGTCGACACCGACAAAGATGGCAAACCGGACTTTTTCCTGCCGTGGGCAACACCTGCCCATATTGCCGCCTGCGGCTTGGAGCTGGACGACGACTCTGATGGCGACGGCAAACCTGACGCGAATGATCCAACCCCTTTGTACGCTGACCCAGGAAAATACGAATGAAACCACGTATGGCAACCATCCGGCTCGCACTGGTGTCTATCGCACTCACTCTTCCCGCTCAATCAATGACAACGCTTGTTGATACAAGCGATGCCGAAAATGTATTTTTACTTGATGAAATCGAAGTGAAACGGAAAATTCACGACCGCGCCGAATCGGGGCAAACGCCACTACCCCGCGAAGTGATCCGCCACCTTCCAACAGGGCAGGGTGACATCACCGAACTGCTGCGCATCGCTCCCGCTGTGCAAATGGACGAAGCGTTCCGCAGCTCACTGAGCGGCGGCGAAATCCTTCCACCACAACTTTCGATTTCCGGCGGCAAAAGCTACCAGAATTTATTCTTACTGGATGGCATGAACAACAGCAGCCTCATCGACCCTGCCTTCACCAACCCGTACAGCGCCACCGACGTACCGGGTCACGCGCAGAAGTTCTTTTTCAATACCGCACTGGTAGAAGATATTGTGCTGCACGACAGCACGGTTCCCGCCGCTTACGACCGCTTTACCGGCGGCGTTATTGAGGTTACAACCAAACTCCCCGCCACTACCCTGAGCGGCAACCTCAGCTACCGTACAACCCGTTCGCAATGGACAGAGTTTCATATCGACGATGATACGCACACCGCCTTCGCCAACTCCGACCATGCGGAGATGCAACCGCGCTTCCAGAAAGATCAATATAGCGCCACGCTCCACGTGCCAATTACGGCGGATACCCGACTGCTGACCAGTTATCAACAGACAGATTCCACCATTCCGTTGCGCTATTTCGGCGAGTGGAAAGAACAGTATCGCCTAGCGCAAACGATTTCCTTAAAAGGGATTCACAATATTGATGGCTCAAGCTACGTGGATGCCACACTCGCCTACAGCCCCTACGAAGGGCGCTACTTTATGCGCAACACGGAACGAAGTAATTTTGCTATCGATGGCGGCGGCTATCTGGGCGCTCTTAACTACCACCGTGAACACGGCGAAAGCAAATTCCGCCTGCATGCCGATTACGCCTTTTCCGAAAACAGCCGCCGCGCACCGCATATTTTTCGTGCCTGGGAAGCGTCCCCGAATAAACCGTGGGGCTATTCGCTCCCCGCAATGGCCGACGGCTCACCACAGAAAAGCTTTGAAGGCGGTTGGGGCGATTTGAAAAAAACTGAAGAATCAATCACTCTGGCTGTCGACCATACCGTGGGCGTGTTTGACGCTTTTGGGAAACATCGCCTGAGCTACGGCGCAACTATCGGGATGAACGAAGGGCGTTTCCACCGTCCAGTCAATGCAGTTTCGTATATGGGCGTGATCGGCAGCGCGACCAATGTCATCTGCGGCGGAGCCAACGACACCTGCGTTGATGGTGAACAGTACTTCAGCAGCCGCACGGTATCACCAGCATCTGACGTACGCGCAACCGTCAATGACTACGGCATGTATGTCGAAGATGATTATCGTTTCGAACGTCTTCGCCTCCGACTTGGCCTGCGCTACACCTACGACGATTTTATGCAAAATCATACCCTTGCCCCAAGACTTTTGTCACAGTTTGACCTCTTTGGTACGAATAACACCGTGCTTTCCGCTGGCTATCACCGTTATTACGGGAGCAATCTCCTAAGCAACAAACTCCGCGAAGGGCGACTTCCTACCTATGTGGAAAAACGCTGGACGTTTCAAAATGTCGTCCAGCCGTGGCAACCAACCACCGATGGCGTCAAAATAACGTACAATTTTCAGGACTTAGCAACGCCATATAGTGATGAATACATGGTCGGGATCGATCAAACCGTGCTGGACGGCAACCTCACCCTGAAATATATCATCCGTGAAGGGCGCGATGAGTTTGCCACCGTGCGCGCGGTAGCTGCCAATAACGCGGTCAGCTATCACCTGAACAATCAGGGAGAGAGCGAGTACCGCTCAGCGCAGATCAAGTGGGAACGCTCATGGAATCGCCACACGGTTATCACCAACGCCATGTGGCAACACGCAAAGACAACAAACGAAAACTACAGCGACACGTTCGGATTGGAGGAGTTGGAGCAGCGGGTGGTGTACGAAGGAAACGTAATCCGGCGCAGCGAATTGCCGCGTGGGAACTTTAACCGCCCGATTATTGTCAACCTCGCGTATGTCGGACGCTACTTTGATGCCCTTACAGTTGCTCCCGCCGTGCGCTACCGTTCCGGCTATCGCCATATCGAACAGTATGACAACGCCTACTTCCTCGGGTTTGGCGATTACAATACCGCAACGGGCGAGTATGAACGCCACACCACCAGTGCGTACCGTGTGGTCAAATATGCCCCCGCAACCACGTTTGACCTGTCGTTCGCGTGGGAGCAGGCCATCAAAGCAACGCATCGTGTCACGTTTCGTCTGGATATTTTCAATCTGCTGAATGCCAAAAACCGCATCGGCAATGACCAGCAAAATACCACCAATGCGACCGAAACCTATGAGCTCGGGCGGCAGATCTGGGCGGGGGTGAGTTATGACTTCTGAGGTCATCATTCGCGCCGACCATCTCTGCCATGCCTACGAGCAAGAAACCGTGCTGCACGATATTTCCTTTACCGTAACGGCGGGGAAAATTTTTGGTCTGCTTGGCAAAAACGGCGCGGGGAAAACCACCGCCATCAATATCATCATGGGGTTTTTACAACCGCAACACGGTCAATGTACGCTCTTTGGCGAGCCGGCACATGCGCTGTTACCAGCAACAAAACAGCGGATTGCGCTGCTACATGAAGGGCATTTATCGTACGAATTTTTTGATATTCAACAGACCGAATCCTTCTACCGTCACTTCTATCCGAAATGGGAAAGCGAGACCTACCACACGCTTGTCGCCAAACTCGGCTTGTCGCTGCGGCACAAAATAGGCCATATGTCATGCGGACAACGTTCGCAGATTGCGCTCGCGGTGTTGATGGCGCAGAACGCCGACCTGCTGATTCTTGACGACTTTTCGATGGGGCTGGACGCGGGGTATCGCCGCCTTTTCCTTGAGTATCTCAACCGGTATGTTACCGAACGGAAGAAAACTGTTCTGATAACCTCCCATATTATGCAGGACTTGGAGCGTTTTATTGATGAAGCGCTGGTTATCGATAAGGGACGCGTGGTGAAACATGCACCGCTGACGGAGCTGCACGATGGATGGTACGGCTATTATATTCAGGGAAAAATAGCGTTGGCAGAAATCGAATGCGACCCCACAGTACAAGATATCTCACATACAGCCAGTGGCTATCAGGTGATTTGCACCTTGGACGCGCGAGAAGCAACGAAAAGGCTAAACCGTTATGCCCAAGGGGAAATAACGATTCAGCCTTATGAGATCAGTTTAGAGGATACGTTTTTGGCGTTAACCGGAAAATATTAAGAGGAACATGCGATTTCTGTCCCTTTCAGGCATACTCCGCTTACTCTGCTGCCAACTGCCGCAACACCTGCGCCAGAATCCCCCCGCTCTGGAAGTACTCCACTTCAATATCGGTGTTTAACTTGGCAATAACTTTAAATGACTTCACCTGACCATCAGTTGTTTTCACCATAATGTTCAGGAGTTTCCCCGGTGTCAACGATGCGATCCCTTCGATACTAAATTCTTCTTCCCCCGTCAGTCCAAGTTGACGCCAGCTTTGCCCCGCTTGGAACACCATCGGCAACACGCCCATGCCAATCAAATTACTGCGGTGAATCCGCTCAAAGGACTCGGCAATCACCCCTTTGACGCCCAGTAAAGCCGTCCCTTTGGCCGCCCAGTCACGCGATGAGCCAGTGCCGTACTCTTTGCCCGCAAGGATAATCAGCGGGGTATTTTGCTGGCGATACGCCACAGAAGCATCGTAGATATAACACGTATCGCCCTCAGGGAGTTTGCGCGTAATACCCCCTTCTGCTGGAGCGCACAGCGCATTTTTGATCCGCACATTGCCAAAGGTTCCCCGCATCATTACTTCGTGACTGCCACGGCGTGAACCATACGAATTAAAGTCACTCGGCTTTACCCCCTGCCCTTGCAGGTATTGCCCAGCGGGATACGCCTTGGGGATAGTACCGGCAGGTGAAATATGATCCGTCGTCACCGAATCGCCTAACACTAACAATGCCCGTGCGTTACGCAGATCGGTGACGGTGTCGGCCTGCAGTGAGAAGTTTTCAAAAAACGGTGGACGGCGAATGTACGTCGACTGTGGATCCCATGCAAAGGTTTCCCCCTCGGGAACCGGCAGCTGCTGCCAAAAGGTATCACCGTCAAGGATATGGCCGTACTCCTGCGCGAATGCCGCTGGTGTCAGCGCGGTTTTCAGCGTGGTATAAATTTCCTCGCTTGACGGCCACAAATCCTTCAAGAAGACCGGCATGCCGAACGCATTGCTCCCAATCGGATCGTGGTAAAGGTCGATATCCACCCGTCCAGCAAGGGCAAAAATGACGACAAGCATGGGTGATGCCAGATAGTTGGCGCGAATTGAGCCATGAATACGCGCCTCAAAGTTGCGGTTGCCCGACAACACAGATGCGACCACCAGTTTATGACGCTCAATCGCCTCTTCAATCGACGGATGCAAAGGCCCGCTGTTACCAATGCACGTCGTACAGCCAAAACCAGCAAGGTGAAAACGAAGCTTTTCAAAGGACTCCAAAAGCCCCGCCCGTTCTAAATAATCCTGCACGACACGTGAACCGGGTGCCAGTGATGTTTTGACATAGCCTGGAACCTGCATCCCCAGCGCAGCCGCCTTTTTGGCGATTAACCCCGCACCCACCATCACGAATGGGTTCGATGTGTTGGTACACGACGTAATCGCCGCAATGACGACCGAACCGTCGCGGATGGTTTCCGCTTTTCCCCCGATTTCCACAGGAATGCCTGTCACATCGCTTTCGCCGAAAGCGGCCTGAAATGCGGTGCGCATATCGCCCAACGCCACGCGATCCTGTGGACGTGCTGGCCCTGCGAGTGAAGGCTCGACCGAACTCAAATTGAAGTCCAGCACTGCGGTGTATTCCGGCATTTCGTCACTATGGTAGAAAAGTTTCTGCGCCTTACAGTAGGCTTCGGTCAATGCCGCAGCTTCAGTGCGATTGGTGTTGCGCAGATACTCGATAGTTTTTTCGTCCACAGGGAAAAATCCCATCGTCGCGCCGTATTCGGGAGCCATATTGGCAATCGTCGCGCGATCGGTCAGCGGCAGTTCTTTCATGCCGGGGCCAAAGAACTCCACGAATTTTTCGACAACTTTATGCTTGCGGAGGAGTTGCGTCAGTGTCAACACAAGGTCGGTTGCGGTCACCCCTTCGCGCAAACGTCCAGTCAAATGCACGCCGATAACTTCAGGAATCGACATATAATACGGCTGGCCGAGCATCACCGCTTCCGCTTCAATCCCACCAACACCCCACGCCATCACACCAAGGCCGTTGATCATCGTGGTGTGGGAATCAGTGCCAACGAGGGTGTCGGGGAACGCCACCGTTTCGCCACCAACGCTTTGCGTCATTACCCCTTGCGAAAGATACTCAAGGTTAACCTGATGGCAGATACCGGAATTTGGCGGCACAATCCGCATATTGTGAAAAGCCTTCTGCGCCCACTTGAGAAGCATATATCGTTCACTGTTACGCTCGTATTCCAGTGCCACGTTTTTTTCAAGCGCATCGGCGGTGCCATAATAATCAATTTGCACGGAGTGGTCGATGACCAGGTCGACGGGAACGACGGGATTGATCTTTTTCGGGTCAAGCCCCATTTCGGCCACCGCATCGCGCATGGAAGCAAGGTCGACGACGCCGGGAACGCCGGTGAAATCCTGCATCAAAACCCGCGCGGGGTAATAGGCAATTTCCTGAGGTTGCTCATAGCGCGGTTGCCAATTGCTAATTTCCCGCACCGTATCGGCCGTTACGGCTTTTCCATCCAACTTGCGCAGCGCATTTTCCACCAATATCCGAATCGAAAACGGCAGTCGGTCAAGGTAATACCCTTCTCGCTGATGAAGAAGCTCAAGGCTGTAATACGTATACTCTTGTTGATTAACGGTCAGTGTGGCGCGAAAGTTTGCACGTTCCATGGGCGGCCTCCTTAGAGTTCGGTTAGAGATTGTTAAAAGGTCAAAGAGAATGGTACCCTGCAGCGTGTTTGATGAATTTGTATCAAGGAGCGAATGATGAAGTCTACCGCAAAAATATCTCTCTTTCTGTTTCTTTTTTCTCTCCCTTTCGGTGTCATTGGCTGTAGCGAAAAAGGGCCTGCGGAAAAGCTCGGTCAGAAAATTGACAACGTCATTGAAAAAGCCGGCCCCGCCCAAACGGCAGGGCAAAAAATTGACGCCTCATTGGAAAAGACCGGTGCTGCGATTGACGATGCCGCGAAAAAAACCGGCGCGGCAATTCAGGAAGCTGCCGAAAAAACCAATGAAAAGCTTGAAAGCGCCGCAGAGAAGGCTGGCCAAAAAGTCAACGCTGCCGTTGAAGGAACCAAAGAAGTTATTCGGGATCTCGTCAAAGAATAGAGAATGCTTTGATGCTCCCCCTTCGCGGTGCAAGCCGTTTCAGGTCTTCAGCTCCCCAAAGGGAGTAGCGTATTGACGACCGCTTCCACCGAAGAAACGGCAGGCCGAACGCTTCGGCCACCGCGTGATGTGTTACGGCTTCCCACGCAATATTGACCCCATTGCGCATGCCAGCATCGCTTTTCGCTAGGTGCGCCCAGCCGTGATTGGTATTTCTTTCGCTCGCATACAAAATTATTGCCTCGGCGGTCGGGAAAGCGACGATTTATCATGTAAAACGATCGCATCTCCTACACACACCACTGTTTGCCAACAATTCCTTCCCCAATCGACTTCCTGTTTGTCCTCGCAAATCATATTTATTACCGCATCAGCCCCTAATTGAGCTGCACGGATGCGAATGCCTTGTTTGGCTTCATCCAGGCTCGGTGAACCGCTTGCATACAGATTGTGTTTCAGGCTATTCCTTCAACTGCCCCAAGTATTTGGTAGCTGTCTCTTGGAATAGAACCGGCTTCGAAAACCACCATCTGAGCAACCCTTTGCCTCTCAAGAGAGGAAAGGGAGGATACAGATGGATTTGACGCGCACCCAGCCAACAAGACGAGTGTGCATCCAGTTAAGACCAGTTTGATATTGCGGCTCATAGTAATCCTCCTTACACCTAACGCCGAGCTCAGCCGCGCGCGCCTTTGGCGCGTCGGCTGGAGCGCCGTGTTATGAGCATTTCACCCACTTCACAAACACGACCATTGAAACTAGAAGCAACAAAATGGTTGCCAGCCGTGAGCAATGGAACTCTTGTAGAAAGCCACCTGGTTTAAAGAGCTTTTTAAACTTCCAAAGAACTTCGCCATCCCTAACTCGATTCCACTCTTCTTTCAAAATATCCCGCATGGTTTCTTCAATCCGTGGTTGAAGTGCCTTAAATTTTTTTGATCCGCCTGTTTTCCCCATATATTCGGCGGGGATGACTTCTAGGGCTTGAACGAGATTTCGAGATTCTTCTTCTCTGAGATTCAGAAGAACCTTTGCTTTGGATATTGCTTCAAGGAGCTTCACTTTTTCCCGATATGCTTCCTCATCATCTTTGTGCGCAACGTCGGTAAAAACCTCTGCCCGAAAAATAATGTTCAAAAATACGTCTCGAAGTGAATTTATCCATTCTTGCCTGAATGTAGATATTTTTTGCGAACGGCCAAGAAAGGTTGAAATAAATGCACCAATGAGAGGCCAAGGACAGTCCCAAAGCCGATGTATAGCGCTAGCAATGCATTGTCTGACAAAGCTCAGGACTCCTTTTTTGCACATAACGCAAAGCATCACCGGCAGCGTAGAGGCCAAACGCCAAGTAGAAATATTTCGAAAACCACTGCTGTACCCATGTCCGGTGGATGCGCTGGTTCGATTTTTGCTTTTCTACTGAGGTCCACATGCATCTACTTCATCGACTGGCTAAAATGGAATATCGTCATCAAAGTTGTTGCTTTCCATATACCTTTGAATATTATCTAGGCGAGTATATATGTTGCTTAAGATTATATTCTTCTTTTCCCGAGAACTAGACCTCAATAACTCAACAAATTTTCTAAGATTTTCTACCTCAATAAATATTTTATTAGAGTAATAATAGGCCCCATTGAGAAAACATTGAATGACAAGAGAGTTGTTAGGCAATACCTCTTCAAGCATTACAAGGCGGTAAGCATCTTCTAACTTACGTTCCACATCTTGAGCTTCACGATGATATTTCGTACTCTGCTCAACTTTGGAGATAACCCTCGACAAATCATTTGCAAAAGATCTATATGCAGAAAGCTCATAATTGGAGAACTTAATTTCATTAAATTTTCCAGCCAAGATTTCTTGCTTTATTTTGTCAAATGATTCAATTCTCTGTGAAGGATCGCTTGCACACATTCGCGATAGCAGATTTTTATAGGCAAACTGCTCAACACCTGATTCCAAAATTATTTTTTCGAACAATCTACCAATGAAATACACTTCTGTTTTAAAGTTGTATGTGTGACTAACAAAATCAAGTGGGGGTTCGCACCACCAGTTCAGTGTAATGCTTTTATCGAAGTCACTTTTCGTCGCTATTCGCTTGCCAAAGCCAAAGTCGATGATTTTAACTACGCCATCTTCTGAAACCAAGATATTCTGTGGCCTGATGTCTCTGTGTAAAATTCCATTTTTCTCAAGATGTTGAAAGCCATCGACTGTTTGCAAAAAAACTTGATTTGCTTTCTCAGGGTTCAACAGCAAATACTCCTCGATATCATTTCCCTCGATCAATTCCATTAGTATGTAGCCAGTAAGCCTATCCGGATACAGATAATAATTAAATACACGTACAACATTTGGATGGTTAAGTAAGTGCAATAGCTTTATTTCTCTGACAAAATTCTCGAACAATTCCTCTTTCAGAGGCTCATAAATAGGAGCGTATTTTTTGCAAACAAATCTTTCGTCAATAACTTCGTCATGCAAAATAACTGTTTTTCCGCAAGCGCCTTGGCCAAGCTCTTTGACAAATACGAGATCTTTTTTTCTGAGAAATTCGACGATTCTAGCAGTCACAGTCACCTCATTTTTAAAATCGAACGCTTAGTTAACCCGCAATAATTTGTCGGGTTCAACGACTCGTTGGACGAAGCCGCTACGCGGCAGGTAAAATCCAGAATAAACCCATCTAAGCACGATTAACCAGTTGTAATCTCAATTTATTCGGTAATAGGTAGCAGCAGAGCGGTTGCCGCTCTCTATCAATTGCCGAGGAGATTACAATGAACACCACCATGCTGCAAAATCCTAATTTTGGCAAACTGTATCAGAAACATCTCAAATGCCTCAAACTTGGCGGTTTGCAACCGAAGACCATTGATGCTTATGCTCGGGCGATTCGGCGCATCGGCAATTATTTCGATGGCAATGTTGGCGATCTCTCATCCGATCAGTTGCTTGATTATTTCACTGAGCTGTTGGATACGCACTCTTGGAGTGCGGTCAAGCTTGACCTCTACGGGCTGAAATTCTTCTACTCTGAAGTGTTGCGCAAGCCTTGGGATAACATTCTCCTGATCAAACCGCCCAAGGCATCAAGAATTCCTGATATTTTGTCGGTGGAGCAGGCTGGACGATTATTCGCCGCAACCAGTATCTTGAGCTACAAGGTTTTCTTCTTTACCTGCTATAGCATGGGTTTACGCCTTGGTGAGGGTATCCGGCTTACAGTAGACGATATCGACGCTGGCAATATGCGGGTGCATATTCGCGATGCCAAGGGGAACAAGGATCGACTGGTGCCTTTGCCTAATAAAACATTGCAGCTGTTGCGGGAGTTCTGGGCGGTGCACCAGCATCCCCGCTTTCTTTTCCCCAGTAGAAAACGAGGCCTGAAGAATGCCCACTTGGTTGATTTGCCTCTGGACAGGGGAGGCATCCAAACCGCTATGCAAGGCGTGGTTCGGCACCTTGGCCTAAAAAGGATCACATGCCATTCCCTGCGCCACAGTTATGCCACCCATATGCTGGAAGCTGGAGTCGACCTGCTCGAGCTGCAGCAGATTCTTGGCCATGTCAGCATTCTAACCACTGCCAGATATACCCACTTGACCGCCACAACAGCCAACAACACCAGAACGGTTGTCAACTCCGTCGCGAACTCTTTAGACATCAACTGGAGGAACAAGAAGTCTGGGAACTACCTTTTTTGCCATAAAGCATTGGCCAACGTATTCCGAGCAAAGCTGCTTCAAAGTTTGGTCGAAAACAAACTACCCGTTCCATATGATTGCCCAAAACAGTGGGTGGTTGACTGCAAAGATGCGGGCAACGGCGAAAAAGCATTAATCTACCTTGGCCGCTATTTGTATCGTGGTGTGATCCGTGAAAAAGATATTCTGCACAGCCAAAACGGCATGATCACCTTCCGCTATCGCCATGCAAAAAGTGGAGAAGACCGCACCAGAACCGTCAAAGGCGAGTACTTTCTTTATCTACTCACGCTCCACGTACTCCCCCGAAGATTCCGGCGAGCAAGATCGTATGGATTTCTCCATGCAGGAAGTAAAAAACTGATCCGCCTCCTGCAGCTGGTGCTACGAGTCAAGCCATGGCGCTCCCTTATGCGCACCATTAAGCCGTCGTTATGACAACCGAAAATTGACCACCTGTGATCACCGAATTTTGACCACCCTCGGTGGTTAGTAAATTAATCGTACAGCTAAAGGGTTTTCTTTTTTCCTCCTTTCAGAGACTGCTTGAGGCGATAGCTGTCCCAAGTGCATTCGATGATATGGGCGCGATGAGTTAGCCGATCGAGGAGCGCAGCGGTCATATTGTGATCACCAAATATCTGCGTCCAATCAGCAAAGCCAAGGTTGGTGGTAATGATCACCGAACCGCGTTCATGGCGTTCAGCGAGGATCTGGAAGAGTAATTCCGCTCCTTCTTTTGAGAACGGCACGTATCCGAGTTCATCGAGAATGAGCAGGTCAAGCCGGGTATATTTACCGAGTAGGCGATTTAAATCTCTCTCGGTGCGGGCTTCCACAAGATCATTAGCAAGAGTGTAGCCGGTAACGAAGCGTACTCGCTTGCTTTGACGGCAAGCCTCGATACCGAGAGCGGTTGCTAGGTGCGTTTTGCCTGCACCGCTTTTACCCATCAGGATCACGTTGCGGCATTCATTAAGGTAGTCTCCCACGGCCAGATCTCGCATTAGACGCTTGTCGAGTTCGGGTACAGCTTCAAAGTCGAAATTTTCCAGTGTCTTGAGCAGAGGGAATTTCGCCTCTTTAATTCGTCGTTTCTCGTTGTTTTCGGAGCGGATGCGTAATTCCAACTCCGTTAGT